>DATBBZ010000066.1:0-5479 GCA_036270745.1 Gemmatimonadales bacterium
CGATGGTGGGCGCCCCCGATACCACGCGCGGCGTCCTCTATCAGCAACCCCCGTCCCGATTCTCAATGAACTTCACCCACCCCAAGGGTGACCGGATCCTGGCGGACGGGAAATACCTCTGGATCTACACGCCCAGTACCACGCCCGGACAGGTGATCCGCACCCCCCTCCCTGCGAATGGAGGCACGGGACCCAACCTGATCGGGCAGTTCGTGGAGCACTCCGCAGAGCGGTACCATGCACGCTGGGTGCGTTCCGATTCGACGGCGGGCGGCGTGACGGACGTGATCCACCTCGAGCCGATCCAGGGGGACCTGCCCTTCACCGAAGCCACGGTCGCCATCACGCAGGCGGGACTGGTCACGCGGATCGAGATCACGGAGACGTCAGGACAGAAGCGCGTGTTGATCTTTTCGAAGCATCAGCTGAACGGCAAACTTTCCGGAGGGTCGTTCCGGTTCAGTCCCGAGGCGGGAGTACGGGTGGTAGATCAGTAGCGAGGGCATCCGCGACTTCCTGCGCCGTCTGGTCGTCCATCCCGCCTTTTCTCGCCAGCTCCAACGCCGCCCGCCCGAGCATCTGATATAGCCGCGCATCGTCCAGCGTGAGAGCACTCAGGTGCCGCAGGATCGTATCCGTGTCTCCCCGCGCCACGGGACCGGTCAGCACGGTCCGCGGGTCCCCCGCCAACAGGTTCGTAATGGTGCCGCGCACGAGGGGCGACAGCGCCGCCCACGCCTCTTCGTCCGATAGCCCGGCGTGCCGCAGCAGCCGCTGGGCGATGGCTTCCACGACCACCAGATAGTTTGACGCGAACACAGCCCCGGCATGGTAGAGGATCTTCGCCTTCGCGGTGATCCGGAAGGGCTTCATCCCGACGGCGCGGGCAATGCCCTCCGCCGTCTCTAAGGCTTTTGGACTCCCCTCGACCGCCGCCCAGGCTCCCTTGAAGCGCTCCGGCGCGACTTCGGGATTACTGATGGTCTGCAAAGGGTGAAGTGAGCCGAGGGTGGCGCGCGTCGGCACCAACGGGGAGAGGGCTTCCTGGCCGAGAACGCCCGAGCAATGCAGCACGGTCTGGGCGGCGCTGATACCCTTGGTGGCCCACAGCTGCTGAGCGACGGGATGGATGCGCCCGTCGGGGACAGCGAGGAACAGGACCTCGAGCCCCGACACCCAACCGGCGTCAGGACCCTCGGGCGCGACCGTGAGGGAGAGCGGCGCGGGAACCCGAACGGGCCGGCGGCTGATCAGACGGACGTCGCGGCCGGCACGGGAGAGGGCCAGTGCCAGACCAGCCCCCACCCGCCCCGCGCCGATGATCCCGACCGCTCCCGCCACTCGGGTGCTAGTGGCCGGGGTTCGGAGCGGGCTTCGGGGCCAGGCTGAGCAGATCCTGCGGAGTCCTGGCCTTCCGGGCCAGCCCGAGCGCCCGGACCACCTGCTGATCGTCTGTAATCCGGCGGTGGAACTCGCCGATGCGGCCGAAGCTGTACCGCGCGACCTCGTAGCCGATCTCCTGCCGGAACAGTTCCTTACCGCCTTCGAGGACGTTCGGCGGGAAGGTGACGCCACGAGCCTTGAGGCGCTGGAGCACCTCGTTCACCATGGCATCGGTCACCTGGAAGTCGGCGTTCGACACGAGGTGGTGCATCTTGGCGTCCACGGCGTACCCGGACAGCACGTCCGCAAACACGGGTGCCCTGGCGCCCAGGGACTTGTTGAAGGCCTGCTCGCCGGCGGTGAAGGTGTCGACCGCGACGAAGAGATCGGGACGAATACCGCCGCCGCCGTACTCGGTGCGGCCCGCGTCCGTATGGAAGACGTGGGTGGTATCGACCTTCGACGTATCCTGGCCATGGGACGCGGCGACCACGAGCGCGACCTGATCCTCTTCACTCTTCAGGGTCCGCTGGATGGTCCGCCCACTCGGCGTATACCAGCGCGCCGTCGTCAGCTTCAGGGCGGTTTCCGGGGTCAGCTGCCAGACTTGCTGGACCAGCCCCTTCCCCCAGGTCGGGGTTCCCACCACCAGGGCCCGGTCGTGATCCTGGAGCGCGCCCGAGATGATCTCCGCGGCGCTCGCCGTGAAGCCGTTCACCAGCACCACGATCGGGAGGTTGGGCCAGCGCTGCGGCTGGTCGTCCCGGTAGACGGCATTCGAGTGCGGCGCCCGGCCCCGGGTGACCACCACGTCCTGACCCGGGTTCAGGAACAGATCGGTGACGCCCACCCCCTGCTGCAGCGAGCCCCCCGGGTTGCCGCGCAGATCGTAGATCAGGGCCCGCATGCCGGCCTTGCTCAGCGAGTCGACGGCGAGCTCCATCTCATGTGCCGACGAGTCGCTCACCGGGCTCATAGCGATGTAGCCGACATGGTCGTCGAGCATCATCGCGAGCCCCACGGAGCGGACGTGGATCTTGGCGCGGGTGATCTTGAAGGTCATCGGCTGGTCCACACCCGGCCGCTTCACCGTGAGCGTCACGGTGGAGCCAGCGGGACCGCGCATCTTCTTGAACACGTCGTCCTGCTTCCAGCCGGCGGTGGACTGCCCGTCGAGCTGGGTGATCATGTCACCGCCCAGCAGGCCGGCCCGCTCGGCCGGCGTCTCGGGCAGCGGAGCCACCACCGCGACGGCGTTGTCCCGCACCTCGAACTGGAACCCCAGACCGCCGTAGTCTCCCGAGATCTGCTCGGTGAGCTCCTTGAAATCTTCGGGCTTCAGGTACACGGAGTAGGGATCGTGCAGCTGGTCCACCAGTCCGTCGATGGCCATGCCGTAGAGCTTGCCTTCATCGATCGAGTCGACGTAGTAGTCGGCGACGTGCGCCAGCACGTCGTCAAAGAGCCGCGCCTGCTGATAGACCGAACTGGTCGGCACCGTGTCCCGCTGCAGCAACCAGCCGCCCGTGACGAGGGCGGCGGCGGTGACCGCCGCAATGATGGCGATGTTTTTGCCCTTCATGAGATTCCTCGTGGTGAAAGCGCGGACGCCCCGCTGATCTCCTTCCACGCGGCGTCCAACACGGCGGACTTCGCTTGGGTGGCGTCGAGATGCACCACACCGGGGCCGGCCGCCTTCCGGTACGCCTCGAGCACGCGGGCGTGAAACGCATCGCCCTCGCGTTCGATACGGTCCTGCTCTTTCCGGGCCTTCCGCTGCCGCTCCCGGCCTACCTCGACCGGCACGTCGAGCACCAGCGTAAGATCGGCCGCGAGCCCGCCCGTCGCGATCTGGAGGGCCGCCTGCACGGCGTCTGCGGAGAGCCCGCGGCCCGCCACCTGATACGCCCGGGTCGACAGGTCGAACCGGTCGGCCAGGACCACCTGCCCCCCGGCGAGGGCGGTCCGGATCTGTTTCTCCACCAGGTCCGCGCGCGCCGCGAGATAGAGAAACAACTCGGACGCCGGGCTGAGCTCGTGGCGCGACTTGAGCACGATCTTCCGCGCCGCCTCCGCCACGGGTGTCCCGCCCGGTTCGCGGACCATCAGCACCTGCCGCCCTTCCGCCAGAAAGCGCGCGTTGATCCCGCGCACCAGCGTGGATTTCCCCGCGCCTTCCGGCCCCTCCACCACGATGAACAACGTCAGCCCAGCGTGATGATGGGGCTGGCCGAGCCCTTCTTGATCCCTTCGAAGATACGCTCGTTCACCTTGGCCATGAGCTTTTCGAAGTTCGCCTGGGCGGCGACTACCTGCTGGTACACCGCATGTCCCTGGACGGCGTGCAGCGCGCGGTCGTACGCCTCCACCTGCTCCTTGGCCGGCTCGATCCCCGCCTGGGCGCCGCGCTCGATCTCGACCGCCAACCGTTCCACCTCGGCGAGCTGCTTGAGGACGTCCTGGTCTTCCCGCATCCGGTCGTTGGCGCGCTTCAACGCCTTGTATTCGTCGGTCTGGCCCAGCAGCCGTCCGAGCTCCACCGCCTTGTCGTCGATCACACACCCTCCCCAGGGAACGCCAGCGCGTACCGCGGCCGGCCAAACAGGTCGTCGTGAATGCCAATGCGGCGCCATCCGTATTCGTGCGCCAGCGTCCGCACGTCGGATCCCCTCCGCTCGTCGATCTCGAGGGCCAGCAGGCCGCCAGGCTCGAGCAGCGGCGCCGCACCCGCCAACAGGGCCCTCGTGGCGTCGAGGCCGTCGGCCCCGCTGACCAGCGCCTCACGCGGTTCGAAGGCCCGCACCGAGGGCTCGAGGGCGTCGTACTCCGCATCCGTCAGATACGGCGGATTGGAGACGATCACGCGATAGCGGGATCCCGCGAGCGGTCCCAGCAGGTCTCCCTCGCGGACCTCCACGGGCACCCGCGGGTTCACGCGCGCCACGTTTTCGCGGGCGAGCGAAACCGCCTGCGCTGATCGTTCCGTCGCCACCACACTGGCGAAGTCGCCTTCCTGCGCCAGGGCGAGGGCGATGCAGGCCGTGCCGGTGCCGACGTCCGCGGCGAAGCCCTGCCCACCGCGGTTTCCGGCCCACTCGAGCACCAGACCCACCAACCCCTCAGTCTCGGGGCGCGGAATCAAGGCGCGCGCGTCCACGAGGAGGTCGAGGGTGCGGAAGCCCGCGCGCCCCACCGCGTAGGGAAAGGGTGCGCCTCCCGCCCGGCGACCCACCGCCTTCCAGAACCGGTCCGCCAGCTCCGGGAGGGCGGCACCATCGCGATTCAGCCAGACGTCGCCCGGCGTCCGGCCCTCGACCGCGGCCCAGAGCGCCGTGGATTCCCGTTTCGGATTCAACACACCAGCCTGCTGCAGCCGCTCCGTCGCCTTGCTCAGTGCTTCACCGACCGATCCCGAGGGCCGAGTCTCCTCAGGCACTCAGGCGCTCCTTCTCGCCTTCGGAGCGGAGGGCCGTGATGACCGCGTCCAGATCGCCGTTCATCACATCGGACAGATTGTGCGTCGTGAAGTGAATCCGGTGATCGGTCAGCCGGTTCTGCGGGAAGTTGTAGGTACGGATCTTCGCGGAGCGATCCCCGGTTCCCACCATGGCCCGGCGGTCCCGTGCCCGGGCCGCTTCCTGCTCGGCGATCATCCGGTCGAGGAGCCGGGACCGGAGAATTTCCAGCGCCTTGATCTTGTTCTGCAGCTGGGACTTCTGATCCTGGCACTGGACCACCAGTCCGGTCGGCAGGTGCGTCACCCGTACAGCGCTGTCCGTGGTGTTCACACTCTGTCCGCCGGGGCCCGAGGAGCGGAAGACGTCGATCCGGAGATCCTTCTCCTCGATGTTGACGTCGACCTCTTCAGCCTCCGGCAGCACGGCGACGGTGGCGGCGGAGGTGTGAATGCGGCCCTGCGCTTCGGTCTCGGGCACGCGCTGGACCCGGTGCACGCCAGATTCATAGCGAAGCGTGCCGTAGGCCTTGGACCCGCGGACGGCGAAGATCACTTCCTTGATGCCGCCGAGCGTGGCGTCGGAATGCTCGGTGACTTCGATCTTCCAGCGGCGGCGTTCGCAGAACCGGGTGTACATCC
>DATBBZ010000067.1:0-2197 GCA_036270745.1 Gemmatimonadales bacterium
GTGGTGAGCGCGGCGGGGTAGTTGGAGCGGTAGATGGCGAGCTTCCGCTCGGCGGCGAGGGTAGCCCGGGCTGCGGCGATGCTCTGCCCGCGCGAGGCCACGCTCAGCACGAGCTGGTTCTCGGTCCGGCTGTAGATGAACGCGGCGATGACGGAGAGAATCGCCGCAGCGACCAGCACGATGAGGAGCACGAAGCCCCGGGGAGTCCTGGCGTTCATGGGGTCACCGAGTTCCGGAACAGGACCGAGGTCTGCATGATGGAGCGGACGATTCCGTCCGCCGGGACCGCGGGCACGTGGTTGAGCAGCGAGGGAACCGGCTCCCCTGGACGGCGGAAGACCTCCTGGCCGCGAGAGGTGAGCATGATGTGCGCTCCGTAGATGGCCGCCGCGCGCTGCACCGTGACCGGGGTCCAGGCTCCCGCCGACAGCTCGAAGCCGCAGCTCGGGTCGGTGGTGTTCTGCTGGCACCAGCCGTTGGGCGCCGGGCTGAAGGAATCGAAGACCCGCCAGGCGATCTGCAGGTCGTCCACGCCCTCGGCCACCATCGTCGGAGCCTGTAGATCCGTGCTGCAGGGAACGTGGAGCACCAGCGGATTGCAGGGCGTGTTGGTCTGCATGTGCAGGCCGATCCGCGCAGGCCGGTTCACTCCGACACCGATGGTCGCGTCGCTCTGGTACACGAGGTAGCGGTGCCGCTGCTGCATCACCTCGACCTGCATCAGCGGCGTGGGGCAGTTCGCCGGGAACGGGGTGCCGGACAGTCCGAGGTCCAGATTCACGGTCTGCACCGTCGCCTGGGCGCTGGGCCCGCCGACGATTCCCGGGACCACACGCCCCATGCAGTGGATGTCGTCGTTCCAGAACATCAGGAGCGGAGCCTGACTGCCGGCGGCTCCGAGCTCACTCGCGTCGAACGGGTTGGGGGAGATCCGGACCAGGCGCTGGTTGGCCGGCCCCGGCATGCTGACCGTCTGCACCTGGGCGGCGATCCGCGTCGCGTTGGCCTGCTGCCCACCCTGGAGAACCTCGAAGGCGTCGGTGCCGACGATGAATCCGCCGGTTGGCCCGGCCACCGGGGCGACGGTGCTCGCCCCCCCCGGATCGTTGTTCAGGAGGATCGAGTTCGCGAGGTTGTCGTAGGGCCGGACCACGATCGCATAGGCCACCCCTCCGTCGACCTGGGCGCCACCGCGGAAGCGCAACCCGGCGTTCTCGAGGTCGCGCTGCATCATGGTGAGGCCCAGACCCGCGCTGGCCTGGGTGCCGAGGAGCCGCTCGGTGTTGCGGGCGAACTGGCTCTGCAGGTCGAACGCGGCCATCGCCGCGGTGATGATGACGATTCCCACCGCGCCCGCGACCATCAGCTCGAGCAGCGTGAACCCCCGCCGGCGCTCAGTTCGGGCTGACATAGGTGGCCTGGCTCACGGTGACCGGCGTCCCGCCCTCGGGGGGCGTGGAGGTGACCTGGACGCTCACGTAGTAGGAGGGGACGGCGACGCTACCGGTCCCGAGCTCCGGCGGAGGGAGCGCCCCCGGGGGCCCCGGCGGACCGGCGGTGTTCACGATGGTGACCGTGACCCCGTAGCGCTTGCCGCCGCCATCCACCTGCTCGGCGATCGTATACACCGGGGGGCTGTAAGGAGACGCGCCGCCGGTCGTGGTCTGCAGGCCGCCGAAGCCGAGCATGGCCCAGCGCTCCATCTCCTGAGTCGCCATTCGCGCGGTCTGCGCATAGCGCAGGCCCAGCGAGGCGTTGGTGGCGCCCCGGATCGAAATCAGGGAGATCGCCACCACGGCGACGAAGAAGATGGCGCCCGCCACCAGCGCCTCGAGGAGGGTGAAGCCTCGCCGTCTAGGGACACCAGGTCTCATCGCCCTGTACCTTGGCCGTTCCATCGTTGAAGAGGATGACGTAGCGGACGATCGTCGGTTCGACGAGGTCGCTGATCTTGATGCAGTACGGGAACGCATCGGCCGGGGTGAGGGTCACCTGGCCGTTCATGTCGAAGCCGATCTGGAACGGCGCCGGCTGGACGACGGTGCCTCCGGTCACCACCACCAGCGACTCGTTCCCGACCGTCGGCAGCGTGTCCCGGAACACGTCGGGGCGATCCGCGTTCGGCAGCGGCGGCGCGACGTAGCTCACCACCGTGGAGGTGGGATCGAGCTTGTAGAAGACGAAGCCCTGGTTCGCA
>DATBBZ010000068.1:0-2853 GCA_036270745.1 Gemmatimonadales bacterium
ACTTTCGTCGGTGCCCGTGGTATCCGACGCCGGCCGGGCCGGGCGGTTCATCAGAAACGCGCCCTGCGACTTGTACCGCCCCCGGATATCGGCGGACACGAAGATGTATTTCTCCCCCGCCAGCTCCGTGAGCAAGTTATCGTGGTATCCACCGGTGGCGCTGTAGGGCGTGCGAGTCATGATGATCGGGAACGGCCCACCGGTCGTGTCCTTGGGAGACGCGATCTCGATGAAGAGCTTCACCCCGTCCCGCATCGGCACCATGGTATCGGTGATTGCGTAGAGCGAGTCCGGCACGCCCTGGGCGCTCAGCCCTGAGGCGAGCGAAGCGGCCAGCATGAGGGCGACGGCAATCCGCTTCATGGTCAACGGCCTCCCGCCGGTAGATTCCGGAGCAGATACCGCGTCAGGGCCGAGTACACGTAGAGCGTGGTCCCCCGGCCTTCGCAGATGCAGTGCGTCCGGTTGGGATAGACCATGAAGTCCACCGGCTTGTCGAGCGCGATGAGACGGTTCAGCAGCCGCTCGGTCCCCTGGTAGTGCACGTTGTCGTCTCCCGAGCCATGCATCACCAACAGGTGCCCCGTCAGTCCCTCGGCGAAATTCGCCGGGGTCCCATTGCGGTACCAATCGGGGTGATCCTGCGGCGTGCCCATATACCGTTCCTGGTAGATCGTGTCGTAAAGCGAGGGATCGGCAACAGGGGCAACGGCCATGCCGACCGAGAAGACGTCCCCGTGCCGGGTCATATCGTTGAGCGTGCTCGAGCCGCCACCGCTCCAGCCCCACACCCCGATCCGGGTCAGATCGACGTACTTGTGCTGTTGCCCCATCACCCGGACCGCATCAGCCTGCTCCTGGGACGACAGCACACCGAAGTGTCCGTAGACCGCCTTCCGCCACGCCCGTCCCCGCGGTGCCGGGGTCCCGCGATTGTCCACGCTCGCGACGATGTAGCCCTGATCGGCCAGCACGCCGTACCAGAGCCCCTGATTCCCCTGCCAGAAGTCCTGGACCGTCTGGCCGGCGGGCTCGCCATACACATAGAGGAGCACGGGGTAAGTCTTGGTCGAATCGAAGTTCGCCGGCTTGATCATCCACCCGTCGAGCGTGGCGCCGTCGGGCAAGGGAGCCCTGAAGAACTCGACCCGGTGGGCGTAGGGCTTCACGGCGAGGGCGAGCTGGGCGTTATCGACGAGCACGCGCACCGTCTGATGCGACGGCAGCCGGATCAGCTCCGTGGCAGGGACGTCCGCGGTACTGGAGTGGATGTGGAGCGCCCACTTTGCATCGGGCGAGATGTTGTAGAGGTTCGAACCCGACGCGGTCGCCGGCGTCACCCGCTCCGCCTTCCCAGACCCGTCGAGCTTGGTCCGGTACATGTACCGCTGGGTCGCGTTGTCCGGTGAGGCGCCGAAATAGAGCCACCCCGCCTTCTCGTCCACGCCCTCCAGGCCCGTGATGTCGAAGGGCCCATTGGTCACGAGTTTGGTGGTCTTGCCGTCCCGCGCGATCCGGTAGACGTGGCGCCAGCCATCCCGCTCCGACGTCCACAGGAACTCTTTTCCGCCATTGATCCAGATGATGTCGTTGTCGAGGTCGACCCAGGCCGAATCCTGCTCCGTCATCACCGGGGAGACGGCGCCCGACGTGGCGTTCGCCATCATCACCCGGTTCTCCTGCTGCGGCCGGTTCATGCGCTGGAGCATGATCTCGTTCGGGCCGGCCCAGTCCATGCGCGGGAGGTAGTCCTGCCGCGGATCACCAGGGAGCTGCAGCCAGGTGATGGGGCCGCCCGCTGCGCTCACCACGCCTGCCGTCACCGCCGAATTGGTGGTGCCGGCCTTCGGGTACTGGATCGGCGTGAGGTAGGGGTAAAGGGAGTCGGTGTCGTCGATGAGATAGAACGTCCGGACGCCGGTCATGTCGAAGTGCCAGAACGCGATCTTCGTTCCGTCGGGAGACCAGCGGAACCCGTCGCGGAGACCGAACTCTTCTTCGTAGACCCAGTCGGTCATACCGCTGACATGCAGGGAGTCGGCGCCCGTGGTGAGCCGCGTGATCTTGTGATCGGCTAGGGCTTCGACGTAGATGTCGCCGTGCCGGACGAACGCGACGCGGTCACCGGCCGGAGAAAACTTCGCGTACATCATCGTGGACGGATCGCCGCTCCCGCCGAGCTGGGAGAGGGTGCCGGTCTTGCGGTCGAGCACCCAGTAGTCGCCGCGGGTATTCGCGCGCCAGACCTTCCGGGTGTTGGTGAAGAGGAGGAGCTTGCCGGCGTCGGCGGACCAGGCATAGTCGTCGAAGTCGAGGGGGGCGCTCGCGCCCGCCGGGGTCATTTGTTTGGCGGAGACCAGGACACTGCGTGCGCCCGTCGCGGTCTCGTAGCGGACGATATCGTCGCCTTTCCCGTCGGCCGAAGCCTCAACCGTAGTGTAGGCGTTGCCGTTCTCCATCCAGCGGGACGGGCCGAACCGGGCACTCGCGAAGTCCCGCGACGCGTAGAGCTTGTGCAGCATGGAATCGAGTCCGGCCGGGATCTGCGCGGCGGCCGGAGCCGATGAGATGATGGCGAGGGCCAGAATCAGTGCAACACGACGCATTGCTCCTCCTGTTTGGTTCTTCATGGCTTGGCGCTTTGGCGCCGTCGAACTTCTTCGGTCCAGCCGAGCACATAGATCACTGAAGTGAGCGGCGCTTGGTTGGCCACCACGAACCGGGTCCCGTCCGGCGCAATATCCCAGTTGGCATGTGGCGAAGCCGGCGCCAGATCGGCGGCGTCGAAGAGCGCGGCCCGCCCGCGCACCACGGGGGTCGGGCCGGGCTCCAGCGTCGCGGCCATCATCGTGG
>DATBBZ010000069.1:0-2866 GCA_036270745.1 Gemmatimonadales bacterium
CCGGCCTCCCGGCCTTGTCCACGGCGATGCGGTTGCCGTCGGACGCGCGATCGCACGCCAGCACCAGGATCATCTGGAGTCGGGGGAACGCGCGCAGGGCGGCGCCGTGCGCGGGGCCGAATCCAGTGAGCGCCTTCGCGGTGACGAACGGGAAGTACATGCACGTTTCGAGGACAAAGCCGAGCGTCTCCGCGCGGTCGACGAAAAAGCTCTTGGGGTGGCCGACGTCATTGGTGATCGGCTGACCGTGCTCCGCGACGAGGATCAGGGCCGGATGGCAAGTAAAGCCGTGCCCCAGGCGGGGGAACCAACGGGCCATCGGTGAGCGGAGGAGGAGGGCGGTGGAGCCGATGGACCCTCCAGCGCTCACCACCGCCCGGGCGCGAACGCGATACTCACCCGGAGCCCACTCGGACTCCGCGCCCGCCGCACCTTCCCTCTTCTGGTTGATCCGTACTTCCAGGACGCGGTTGGGCAGGATGCGGCGTACTTCGGCACGAGTGACGACTTCCACGCCGTGGCGTTCGGCGTCGGGGAGCTGCACGCGGTTGGTGCCCTGTTTGGCCTGATTGGGACAGCCGAGGTTGCAGAGGGAGGAGCCGCGGCACCCTTTCACGTTGACGGGGAACTGCTCGACATTGTACCCCGCGTTTTTCGCGCCTTCGACAAAGAGCCGATTGTTGTCGTTGATCTCTTCGGACGGGAGGAGATGGACATTGTTCGCGTCCGCGAACTTGCGGGAGCGGTGGGTGATGTCGTCATGAGAAAGGTCGGGGACGGCCCAATGCTTGATGACGCGCTCGGGGGCGACGAGTGACGTCCCGGTGTACACCACCGTCGAACCGCCGTACGTCTCCGCGAACGCGAGCGTCATGGTGCCATCGGCGGTGAGGAAGCCGCCGCCGTCGCGATAGAGGCGGTTCGCCATCTCGAGCTCCCGCCCCGTGAACTCGGCGTCCCCCAATCGTGCCCCTTGCTCCAGCACGAGGACGGACTTGCCGGCGGCGACGAGGGGTGCGAGTGCCTGGGCGACGGTGCCGCCCCCCGCGCCCGAACCCACGATCACGACGTCGTAGGTTTTCTCGTTCACGACCGCACGCTCCAGCCGCGCGGATCGGCGCGATAGCCGATGGCGGCGATGGCGCGGCCTTGCGTGTAATAGCCCATGAGGATCAGGGTGCGCACGCCCCAGAATCCCCGGCGGAGCAGCAGGAGGGGTGAGTCCTGGAGTGATTCCAGGAATCGGTGGCGGCGATGCGGGTCGAGGCGGGAAAACGGACGACCGTACCGGAAAAGCGGGAGCCATTCGATCGCGTGGAGAAAGACAGCGAGCTGACGCTGCAGGCGCGGGGGGCGGGCCGCGATCGCGTTGGTCACGATGCGTTCGAGCGTCCGCCAGCCGTCGGGCTCGAGGGCGGCGGTTTCGGGGATCACCGTCTCCGCAATGGAACGAATGACGGGCCGGAGCGACGGGAGAATCGCCACGGCGTGAAGCTAGTGCGCGCGTGCCTCAGCGGCGAGGAGCTTCGTCTTTCGCTTCGTTCCCCATCGATACCCGCCCTCGGTGCCATCCTTGCTCACCACCCGGTGGCAGGGGACCACGATGGCCACCGGATTGGTCGCGCACGCTCGCGCCACCGCCCGCGTCGCTTTCGGATTCCCCGCGAGCCGGGCAATATCCGAGTAGGAGCGGGTCTGACCGTACGGGATTTTCTTGAGCAGCGCCCAGACCTTCTGTTGGAATGCCGTCGCGCGCACATCAGTCGGAAGATCGAGGTGGGGTTCCTTGCCCTCCAGGTGCCGGAGAATGGCGGCGGTCCAGCGCACCAACGCTCGGTTGTCTTGCATCAGTCTCGCCTGGGGGTATTCGGACTTGAGCTCGCGCTCGAGCGGACCCGCTGACTCTCCGAGCTTCACCTGGCAGATCCCGCGGTCGGTCGCCGCGACCAACAGGCGGCCGAGGGGTGAGGCGACGACGGCATACCTGATTGTGAGTCCCGCGGCACCGCGCTGATAGACGGCGGGCGTCATGCCGAGGTCGCGGTGCGTGCGCTCGTAGATGCGGCTGGGCGACGAGAATCCGGCTTCGTACAGTGCGGGGCTCACGCGGGACCTCCGTTTCAGGGCTGACTTGAACACCGCCAGGCGCTTCGCGTCGCGGTACGCCTTGGGCGAGAGACCGAGCAGGGCGTGGAACGACTTGGCGAGTTTCGAGCCCGGCACCTGCAGCTTCCGGGCGAGGGCGGATAGGGTCTCGGCAGCGTCCGGGCGATCGTCGATTTCCTGGCAGGCCCGGCGGACCAGCTCGACCCGTGGGTCGGGGCCACGCACGTCCTTCGGCTTGCAGCGCCGGCACGCCCGGAACCCCGCCCGCTCGGCGGTCTCGGGGATGTCGTAGAACTCGACCTGGTTGGGGCGGGGACGGCGCGAGGGGCACGACGGCCGGCAGTAGATCCCGGTCGACTTCACCGCATAGACGAAGGCGCCGTCGTAGCGACCGTCCCGGGCGAGGACGATCTGCCAGGGGTCTGCAGGGCGAAGGGAAAAGGCCGGGGCTGCCATGGCGTGAAACTAGCCGACGTGTGGGATGCGGACTATCCGGATTTCCTCGCTGAACTCACCCGATTTGTCGACGCGCAGCATACCACAGCGCGGCGCCGAGCGCGAGGAGAGCGGGGAGGAGGCCGGAAAGGATGGCGAGGGGCGGCGCCGCGGGGCCTAGCGTAAGACGCAAGCCAGCAGCAGATCGGGCCCACTCGCCGGTCCACTGGTCGAGGGTTTTTCCAGTTGTGGCATGTACGGCGCTATCCATCGGGACGTCGGCCGTCCAGAACTGAGAGAAGCGATCGGCGCCCAGGGTCCGAGC
>DATBBZ010000070.1:0-3347 GCA_036270745.1 Gemmatimonadales bacterium
GGGGGTGTTGACCGTGCGGCACGGCAGCGCCTCCAGCCGCTTCACCATCGCCGGCGGCTTCCTCCAGGTCCTGAATGACGTCGTCCGGGTCGTGGCCGGATCCGCACAAAACGCTTGACGCGTTAGCCCCCCTTCATTACCCGTAGTACGCCGTCGTTCCACCACGCACTCATTTCGATGGGGGGAAGCATGCGTAGAGCGTTCGGCAGTGCCCTGCTCGCCGCAGGGTTGATGGTGGGTCCGGCTCTGGCTGTGGCGCAGCACAGCATGGGAGCGATGCCGGCACACGAGTTCGGCGCCGACCTGACTCTGTACTACGGCAGTTACTCCGCGAGCGGCACCAGCGTATCGCACTTCGTCATCGGTACTCCGGTCGATCTTCGCTTGGGGTTCGTCACGAGCAAGACGCTGGTCGTCGAACCACGTCTCCTCTTGAGCTACGACAGCAAGAGCTTTCTCACCGGGTATACCAACAGTGTCCTGACGCTCAATCCCGACCTGAATTTCCTGTTCAACGTCGGCGGCGGTGACTACAAGCACGGCCTGTACCTGACGGCCGGGGCGGGGGTCAATCTGTTGAGCGTTGGCGGCGGCGGCGGCAGCGTTACGCAGCTCGCCTTGAACGGTGGGATCGGGACTCGCGTCCCCTATGAGTCTGGTGCCATCCGCCTGGAAGCCTATGTGAAGTACGTGACCAAGAACACCAGCAAAGGCGCCCCTAGCGAGTTGCAGATCGGCGGCCGCGCCGGCCTGTCGCTCTGGCACTAGCAGGCGTTCCAGGAAGCACGGTATCGAGGCCCGGCGGGTTCCCGCCGGGCCTTTTTGTTGACTTCTCCGGGGGTTTTTCCCATTTAGTATCGGCCGTCTCGGGGCTCTTCTCACCATTCCTGGAGGGGGAATCCATGAAGCGGACATTGCGGGGGCTCGTGTTGATGGCGCTCATGCTCGGCGCCGGCAGACTCAGCGCACAGCGAATCATGGTGGGCGGTGGTCTGCTCATGCCGATGGGCGACTACAAGAACGCGGACAAGTTGGGATTCATCGGACAGGCGGGGGTCGGGTTCCCGGCGGGACCGATCGGCATCCGCATCGAGGGGGACTACGGACAGACCAGCCACAAGAGTCCGACGAGTGGCAACTCGAAGATCATCGGTGGCATGGGCGCCGCGGTCTATCACTTCAAGACACCGGCCGGCGTGACGCCGTACGTGCTCGGTGGCGTGGGCATGTACAACGTGAAGGTCACTGTCGGCAGCGTGTCGGCGTCGGAGACCAAGTTCGCCTTCGGTCTGGGCGCCGGGTTGGAAATGAAGATGACGGCCATGAGCCTCTACCTCGAGGCCAAATACATGAACGTCGCGACGAGTGGCAGCGCGACCACGTTCATACCGATTACCGTCGGGTTGCGCTTCGGGATGTAGGGCGAGCTTCCTGGCAGAGCCGGCGTCCGCCGTCTGGTCCCATTCGGGCCGGGCGGCGGTTCGCTTTTTAGGGGAACTCCGGAGTGGCGTTGCGGGTATCCGGAGCGTCGTGTCGGAGGCACTCGTGTCGCTGAAACGGGGTGACACGTTGACTTGCCGGAAGTGACTTCCTACCGTTGGGCGGGTCACAGACGTACTCACCCGAGCGGAGGGCTCTCATGAAGCGGACCTGGCTTCTGGCAGCATTGGCGATCGGCGGCGCGGCTCCCGCGTCGGCCCAGTTCTTCGGCATGCCGGTGTGGAACAGCCCGTCGGGCGGTTCCGGCCTCACCATCAGCGGCGATTATGGAAAACCGAACAGCGGCTCCGGCGGCGGCAGTGCCTTCGGCGGCCGCGCCACCCTGGGCCTCGGCATGTTGTCGGTAACCGCCGGCGCCGATAGTTACAAGCCCAGTGGCGGCTCCAGCACGACCAGCTTCGGGGGCGACGTAGCCTTCGGGGTCATCGGCGGCCCGCTGGTACCGGTCAAGGTCAACATTCAGGGCGGCGCGGCGCACGCGTCCGTGTCGGGCACCGGAATCACCGAAGTCACTGGGGCCGTCGGCATCGGGGTGACATTGCCCATGCCGGGAGTCAGCATCGAGCCGTACATCTCACCCGGCATCCGGTACAACAAGGTGGGTGCGGTGGGACCTCTGGGTGGCAGCAGCAGCACGAACTTCGGGTTTGCGATCGGTGCCAATGTGGGCTTCGGCATGCTCGGGATCCACATCGCCTACGATCACAGCAAGATGTCCGGCGTGACGCAGAGCATCTTCGGCATCGGCGCCCATCTGGCGCTGAAAGTGCCGATGGGGATGTAAGCCGGTTCACATTCACTACTGCCGTCGGTACCTTTGGGGCGCGCCTTGAGGGCTTTGGGGGCGCGCCCCAAAACGTTTCAGGAGACCCGTTGCGACCCCTGACGACCCTTGCCGCGATCGCCCTTCTGCTGGGCACCGGCGCCTGTGCCGCCACGTACGACGCGACCCATCTGGGCGTGCCCATCGCCCTCGCGGACGCTCAACCGCCCGCGAACGGAACTGCATTCTCGGTCACCAAGCATCCTGTGTATGTGATGTGGGGACTCATGTCGGCGAGTGAGCCGGACCTGGACGATGTGCTCGCCGGCCAGCTCGGCGCGGGGGCCGGGCTCACCCAGGTGAAGATTCACACGCGGATGAAGTGGTCGGACCTCCTGATCACCGTGCTCTCCGCGGGCTTCCTGTCACCCCGCTCCGTCACCTTCGAAGGGGTGATTGTCCCTCCGGCGGCGGCGGGGCACTAAGCCAAGAGACTCCGCACCAGGTCGGCGGTCCGTTCCGCCGCCCCGCGTCCCTCCTCCACCACCCGTCGCGCCGCCAGTCCCGCCGCCCGCCGCTGGGCGGCGTCATGATGCCAGACCGACCACCGCGCGAGCAATGCATGCCGCCCGTCCTCAGGGAGCGCCGCCGCCCCTCCTGCTTCGATGAGCAACCCGGCGTCCCGGCTCATCCCCCATCTGGGTCCCACGATCACCGGCATCGCGAAGGCCGCGGGCTCGAGCACCGAATGCAGCCCCGCGCGATGGTAGCCCCCACCGACATACGCCACATCTCCGGCCGCATACAGATCCGCGAGTAGCCCGACCCGGTCCACCACCACGAGCGGCACGACACCGCCCGGAGACAATTGCGACAGGCGCACGGGGCGCGGGAGCCCGGCGCGTGTCGCGGCGGTCGCGATCCCGGCCAGGTGATCCGGATTCGGTTCATGCGGCGCGAGGACGAGGCGGGCGGTGGGCACCTGCGCCCGGAGATCGGCGAAGGCGGGAAGCAGTACTGCCTCGTCCGCGGGCCAGGTGGACCCCGCCACGATGGTGAACGCACCCCCGGCCGGCACCTCGAG
>DATBBZ010000071.1:0-3027 GCA_036270745.1 Gemmatimonadales bacterium
CGGACCACGCGAATGGTCACAAACATCGCGGGCTTCAATCGCCGGTCTTCATTCTCGAGCACGACGCGGATCTTGAGGGTACGACTGGTCGTATCGATGGCGTCACCCACGGCCGCCACGCGCGATGTCCATCGACGCGCGGGATATGCGGCCGCTGAAACCTCGACCGGGTCCCCCATTTCGATTCCGGCCAACGCACTCTCGTAAACGTCTCCCACCGCCCACACCGTCGACAGGTCCGCCACAGTGCAGAGCGGCGTCGCATTGTCGAGCGACTTCACGAACTCCCCCGGAGCAGCGTCCACGTCGAGCACCACGCCGGCACGGGGGGCGGGGACGGAGATCGCGTCCGACACGCCCGCGGTATCCAAGCCCAGGAGGCGGATCCGCTCTAGCGCGCTCTCCAGCCCAGCCGCGCCCGAGACATCGTCCGCCTGGGCCTGCTGATAGTCCCGTAGCGGGATGGCGTCGTTCTGATACAGGAGTCGCGACCGATCCATCTGCTGGCGTTTCACCCGGGCGTCCGCCTCCGCCTGGCGAAACGTGGCCCGTGCCGCTGCGACGTCGCTCGAGAGAAGCGTAGCGACAGGCTCCCCCTCGCGCACCGCGTCCGCAGGCCGGACCGAGACGGACGACAGTCGTCCGCTCACCGGCGCGTACACCCGGACCACCTTGGTCGGATCTGCTTCGATCTGCCCGCTGACGTCGAGGTAGTCCGTCACGGAGGCGGCACGGACCACGGCGGTGACTACGCCGCGGGCATCCTCGGGCAGGGCGACCACCCCCGGCGTCGGGTCAGCCGGATCGGGCCCTTTGGCCTCTCTCCCCGAGCATCCCAGCACCACGGGGATCACAAGCGCCATGCCCACCCGCCCCAGCATCCGCGCGAGGCTCATGGCGCAACCCGCTCCCGCCACACCTGCACCTCGGTGTCCGCCTGCTCGACCCAGTGCAGCAACTCGAGTCGACGGTGCGCTTCGCCCGCCGAATCTGTCTGGGACACCACGCGGTAGTAACGGCAGGCCGGGAGCGCGCGGCTCCGGCGGAAGGCGAAGCACAGCAGATGGCGCGCGCCGGAGTCGGCATAGATCCGGAATGGCCCCCAGGGGACGCGCCGGACGGTGCCGGAGGGCTCGATGCGGGCCTCCGAGGCGGTACCGTCCGACGCGAATTCCAGGACCGTCGTGTCCGCTGACCCGGGCGCCGCCGGCGCGGCCCAGGCGCCGACGATTCCACTGGCCCGCGGCGGCAGCCGGGCTCCTGCCGCCCATGGCGCGCACGCCGCCACCAGAGGAATCGAGACCGACGCGACTCGCAGACGCATCGGGTCACAATACCGGACCGGCTCGTTGGGAATCGACTAAGAGATGGGAGAGTTCCGCTAAGAATCCGCTAAGACGTCCACGGCGGGCAAGAACAGGATGAACCGGCTCCCACCTCCCGCTCGCGGCTCGTATTGGAGGGACCCGCCTTGAAGGTCCGCCAGGCGTCGTGCGATCGAGAGACCGAGGCCAGCACGATCGACGTCTGGACGCGCGTTGGCGGCCCGGAAGAACGGCTCGAAAATCCGTTCTCGATCGCCATCCGCGATGCCGGGGCCGCGGTCGGCGACCGTGAATACGAGCCACCGACCGTCGCGCTCGACTGCGAGCTCCACCGCCGCGTTGGGGCCCGAGCACCGAAGCGCGTTGTCGACCAGGTTATTGAGGATTCTCAGTGACTGAACGAAATCGAATCGCCCAACCAAGGCCGGTCGCTGGGTGTCGACCCGAGTGACAACCCGGCTCCCCGGCGGCGGAGCCGCCTCTCGCGCGACCGCGCCGATGAGATCTTCGGCCGTGTTCTCCTCCGGTGTCACCGGAAATGCCTCACCCTTCAGGCGGGAGAGGTCGAGCAGGTTGCCCACCAGGCGCCCCAACCGGTCGGCCTGGGCGACGACGATCGCGGCGTTCTCGTCCCCCCGAAGGGCGGAATCCTCCGCGAGCGCCTTAATGGTCGTCAGCGGCGTTCGCAGGTCGTGCGACTGCGAGGTCAGGAAGACGTCTTTCAGTCGATCGGCCTCTCGCACGGCCTTGGCGTGCTCCGCCTCGGCGACGAGGCGTTCCCGCTCGGCGCTCAGGGCGTCGACCTCGTCTGCCCTGCGACGCGCTTCGCTCGCCTCTGCCTGTGCTTTCGAAAGCAGATGGGCGACTACGATCGCGGTCACGAGAAACGCGAGCAGCACGACCCAGTCCAGCAGCTTGTCAACCGTGAGTTGATCATACGGCAGCTGGAAGTAGAAATCGATGAACAGAAAGGACGTCACTGCCAGCGAGAACCCGAGCCCACGTCCACCGCCGACTGCTCCGCCGAGCACGACCAGCAGATACGTGAGAACGACGTGGGCCTGATCGATGTCGTCCCGGCTCCGGTGCAGAACGAGGGTGACGCCAGCCAGCACTGCGGCCCAGATGAGGACGGGCTCCAGGCGGCGGAGGTGCTTCAGGCGGTCCCCCGCCCGGTCTCGAATCGGTACCCTACGCCGGGCTCCGTGACAATGACCTGCGGCCGGGAGGAGTCCAACTCGATCTTCCGGCGCAGGTTGGTGATGTGCACCCGAAGGTACTGTTGCGGGTTCCCGAACTGACGGCCCCAGACGCCATCGAAGATCTGCTGATGAGTCAGCGTCCGCCCCGGCTCCCGCGCGAGCGTGCGAAGGATTTCCCACTCCAGGGGCGTCATGCGGATCGGGGTTCCTTGGCGCGCCACCGCGCGTTGCCTGAAATCGATTGACAGTCCGTCCGTGGTCTCAAGCGCCGCACCAAGCAGCGCCGGGGGGGTACGCGCCCGACGGAGCTGGGCCTGGACGCGTGCCGCAAACTCCAGAAGGCTGAACGGCTTCGTGATATAGTCGTCGGCCCCCGCGTTCAGGAGCCGCACCTTCTCTTCCTCCGCGTGCCGGGCGGAAAGGACCACGATCGGCATCGTGGCCCAGCGACGCAACTCGGTGCAGACTTCGAGGCCTGTCATATCAGGGAGGCCGAGGTC
>DATBBZ010000072.1:0-7448 GCA_036270745.1 Gemmatimonadales bacterium
CGAGAGCACGGTGCTGATCCAGGGTGAGTCGGGGACCGGAAAGGAAGTCATCGCCCGGTACATCCACGAGCTGTCGGCCCGGAACGAGGGACCATTTCTCTCCTTGAACTGCGGAGCCTTGCCGGAGAGCCTCCTCGAGTCGGAGCTCTTCGGGCACGTGAAGGGTTCCTTCACCGGTGCGGTGCGGGACAAACAGGGACTCTTCGCCGCAGCGCGCGGGGGCACCTTCTTCCTCGACGAAATCGGCGAGATGTCTCCGGCCACCCAGGTGAAGCTCCTGCGCGTGCTGCAGGAGCGGGAGGCCATCCCGGTCGGTGGCACGGAGGCGATCCCCCTGGACGTGCGCGTGGTGGCCGCGACCAACCGCGACCTGGAAGAGGAGATCAAACGGGGCCGCTTCCGGACCGACCTCTTCTACCGGCTCAACGTCATCGCGATTCACCTGCCACCCCTCCGGGACCGGCGCGACGACATACCGATCTTCGTGGATGCCTTCCTCAAGCGCATCGCCAAGGAGCACAACGAGGAGCCGAAGGCGCTCGCCACGGAAACCCTCGACGCCATCATGGCCTACGACTGGCCCGGGAACGTCCGCGAGCTGGAGAACGCCCTGGAACGCGCGGTCGTGCTGGTGAAGGGAAATCAGATCCCGGTCACCGCGATCCCGGACAAGATCACCGAGCGGAAGGCGGAGCCGCTGGTCACGGAACAGGCCCGAGCCAATCCGACGCTCGACGTGATCGAGCAGGCATACATCACCTGGGTCCTGCGGGCGGAGGGCGGGAACAAGACCCGTGCGGCGGAAGTGCTGGGGATCGATCCGTCCACGCTCTACCGCAAGCTTTCGAAGTACGAAGGCTCGGCGGGATCCAGTGACAGCTGAGGTGGCGCACATCGAGCAGGATCCGGTCGGGGCAGCCACGCTGGAGCGGTTGGCCCTGGCGCCGCGCTACAACACCTGGATGTTCGAGCGTATCCGTCCCTGGGTGGGCGACCGGGTGCTGGAGATCGGCGCCGGCATCGGCAACCTCTCGGCGTTCCTGGCCGAGCGCCCTCGCGTGACGCTGACGGACACCTCCCCCACCTACCTCGAGGCTCTCCGCGCCCGGTTCGCCGGGCGGCCGAATGTGAAGGTGGCCCGGCTCTTTCTCCCCGACGTGGACCCGGGCACCTTCGATCCTCCGTATGACACGGTGATCTGCCTCAACGTGCTCGAGCACGTCGAGGACGACGCCCGGTCCCTCAGCGGCATTCTGACGCTGCTCCGGCCGGGAGGGCGGCTGGTGCTCCTGGTTCCCGCCCTGCCGTCATTGTATGGCACCCTGGATCGTGCGTTGGGCCATTATCGCCGGTACGGGAAGCGCGATCTCGAAGCACGAATGACCCGGGCCGGCTTCCGGATGGAGCACACCGAGTACTTCAACCTGGGGGGCATTCCCGGCTGGTGGTTGACGGGGAGGGTCCTGCGTCGCCAGTTGATTCCCCAGGGATCTCTCAGGTTGTACGACACCCTGGTCCCCCTCTTTCGCCTCGAGCGCTTCCTGCCGTGGCGCGTGGGGCAGTCCCTCATCGCGGTCGGAGCCCGTCCGTGAGCACTATCCCGGTGACGTCTGGTCGTCCCCTGCGGCTGTCGGTGGTCGTGCCCGCCTATAACGAGAGCGGCACCATCGAGACGGTGGTCGCGCGGCTCCGCGAGATCGGCCTGCCCATGGAGATCATCGCCGTGGACGACTGTTCCACGGACGGCACCGGCGCGATCATCGATCGCCTGCTGGCGGAGGGACGCATCGAGAAGGGATTGAAGCATCCGGTCAACCGGGGGAAGGGGGCGGCGCTCCGGACGGCCTTTGCCGAGGCCACGGGAGACGTGGTCGTGGTGCAGGACGCCGACCTGGAGTACAACCCGACGGACCTTCCGGTCCTGCTCGAGCCGATCCGCCGGGGAGAGGCTGACGCGGTGTTCGGGTCCCGCTTCCAGAGCGGGCCGCGCCGGGTGCTGTTCTTCTGGCACGCGGTCGGCAACCGACTGCTCACCCTCGCCTCCAACATCTTCACCAATCTCAACCTGTCGGACATGGAGACGTGCTACAAGCTGATCCGCCGCGATCTCCTCCAGCGCCTGCCGCTTACGTCGGACCGGTTCGGCTTTGAGGTGGAGATCACGGCCCGCCTGTCGCAGGCCAACGCGAGGATCTGGGAGCTGCCCATCTCGTACAGCGGCCGTACCTACGCGGAAGGGAAGAAAATCACCTGGCGGGACGGCATCGCCGCCTGCTTCCATATCCTCCGCTACAACCTGCTCCCACCGGGTGGGGACTGGCGGTCGCACTGACCGACGCGCGCGGCGTCACACGCAGCACCGGCGCCGCCGCACTCCTCGCCGCTCTGGCGGGTGGCGTCCTCTCCTGGAATCACTTCCTCGTCGGCGTCTTCTACGACGACGGCATCTACGCTGGGCTGGCTTGGGCCCTCGGTCATGGCTCAGGCTTCGTGTACCCGAACCTCCCCGGCACTCCTGCCGCCGTCCATTTTCCGCCATTGTTTCCGCTCCTCCTGGCGCCGTTGTTCGGGATCTGGTCTCCCGCAGTCGCCGGCGCGATCGGAAGGGCGCTGGGCATCATCTGCTTCGCGCTGACTTGCCGCCTGATGGTGCGGCACGCGGTCTCGCTGCGCCTGCTCGGAGACGACCTGTCCCCGTGGGTGGCCGAGGCCCTGGTCGCCGCCGTCGCCTTCGCCATCCCGGTGCTGAGCATCCTGGGGGTCCTGCTTTCTGAACCGGCGTTCACTCTGACGCTGGCCCTCACGCTCGTGCTCGGCGACCGTCCCGCGGCCGAGTGGACTGAAGGCCGCGCCTGGGGGGTCGGGCTTCTGGTGGCGGCCGCGCTGCTGCTGCGCTCGGTGGGGGTGGCGGCGCTGGCGGGTCTCCTGGTGGTCGCGTGGCGCATGCGGCTTCCGCGGCGTCGGGTGCTCGCCGTCGTGGTGCCCAGCCTGGTCGCGGGTCTTGGATGGGGCCTCTGGGTGATGGCGCACCGGACGGGAATCGATCCGGCCATCCGTCCCGACTATGGCTCGTATCTCGAGATCGTCCATGACGCCGGGGTGCGGACGTTCGTAGGATCCCTCACCGACCTGCCCAGACCCCTGTCGGTTCTCACGCTCAACTGGGTTCCCGCCACCTGGATCTACTACGCGCTCGGGATTCCGGCCCTCGTCGTGGGCGGCTGGGGCATTTGCGTCCTGACCCGCCGGTCGATGCTGGGCTGGACCCTCATCGCCTACCTCGCGATGCTGGCGTTGTGGCCCTATCCTCCAGACCGCTTTCTGTGGGCCATTCTCCCGTGGCTGGCGCTGGCCTGGGTCGCGGGCGCCCTGGCCCTTTGGCGCCGGAAGAGCAGGGTCCTGCAGGCGGGCGTGGGGCTGCTGACCCTGTTCCTCGCCTTCGGGTACGTCCGGTACGAGGTCCGGGGTCTCCACGGCCATTGGTGGGATCTGACGGCGGGCAGGATCTCGACCAACATGGCAGAGCTGCTCCCGGCCATCGATTCATTGCCCGCGAGCGCGGTGGTGGCGACCGACAACGAGCCGTTGGTCTGGCTCTACACGCGCCGGCAGGCCGTCCCCTTCTATCTCTTTGCGTACAGCGGCCGGCAGCTCCTCCAGCCTCTGCCTGAGCTTCAGCTCTCCTATCTCCGGCGCAACGGGGTCACGCACGTGCTGCTCTCGGGCCTGAACACCGGATCCGCCGAGCAGCTCGACCGCCTGCTGGGTGCCTATCCCGGGGTGCTCACGATCACGCGCCGGTGGTCGGGGGGCCGGGCCCTCTTCGAGCTCAAGCGTGATCACCCGTAACCGGGCCTGCCTCGCCGTGGGGCTCGTGGCCGCCCTCGTCTACGCGGGGGTGCTCAAGAACGGCTTCGCCGGAGATGACGGGCACATCATTCTCGGCAACGCGCTGGTCCACCAGTGGAGCGGGGTGTGGCGGGCGTTCGGCGCTTCCTACTGGCCCCCTGCCTTCGGCGGACTGCTCTACCGTCCGTTGACGCTGGCGACATACGCCGTGGACTGGCAGCTCGGTGGTGGTGGGCCGCTCTGGTTCCACATTGTGAATGTGGGCTGGCATGTCGTGGCCAGTGTGCTGGTCGTGCTCCTGGCGGACGCGTGGGGCGGGAGCGCCGTCGCTCTTCTGGCGGGGCTCCTCTTCGCGGTTCATCCCGTTCACGTGGAAGCGGTCGCG
The DNA here is from genome assembly GCA_036270745.1 of Gemmatimonadales bacterium. Classification (GTDB taxonomy): domain Bacteria; phylum Gemmatimonadota; class Gemmatimonadetes; order Gemmatimonadales; family GWC2-71-9; genus 40CM-2-70-7. The sequence goes on from DATBBZ010000072.1 coordinate 4,235, forward strand.
AACGTCGTCGGGCGCGCCGAGCTGATGGCGACGACGTTCACGCTCGCGGCGGTGTACACGGCCGTGCAGCTCGACCGGCCGTGGTGGAGTGCCGCGCTCTGGGGTCTTGGGCTGCTGAGCAAGGAGAGCGCGGGCGTGGCCCCCGTGCTGGTCGGACTCGCATGGTGGGCGGGTGTCGGTGCGCCTCGACAGCCGTCGGGGCCGTCGGGGCCGTCGTGGCCGTCGTGGCCGTCCCGGGGGCAGATGTGGCTCTTCGCGGGAGCGTGGGGCGCGGCAGGCGCCGCGTGCCTCATGTCGGCCTACCTGGTGCTGGCCGGCGCTACGGGGTCCGCCAGCGTGGCCCCGGTATTTGTGGGGCACAGCGCGGTGGCGGTTCGGCTCACGGCGGTGTCCGAAATGGCCGATCTGGTCCGGCTCCTCCTCGCCCCGGTCACTCTCCGCGTCGACTACTCACCGGCGGAGCGCACCATCGTCACGAGCGTGTTCGACGGCCGCCTCCTGGCGGGGCTCCTCCTGGTGGTCCTCTGGGGCATACTCGCGGTGACCGCCTGGCGCCGCGGCCGTCGAGTGGAGATGCTGGGCATGCTGTGGGTCCTCGCGGCATACCTGCCGGTCTCGAACCTCATCGTGCCCATCGGACTCTTGATGGGCGAGCGAACGCTCTACCTTGCCTCGGCCGGGATGGTCCTCGCGCTGGCGGGAATGGCCCTGCGACTGCCCGTCCGCCCTTCCGCGCTGGCCGCTGCAGCCGCCTGCGTCGTCGCCCTGGGCGCGCTCCGGACGGCCCTGCGCGTACCCATCTGGCACGACAACCTCCGCGTCGCGCTGAGCATCGTGGAGGATTCGCCGAAATCATACCAGGGTCCGATGGCGAGCGCGGGCATCTTTCTCGAAGCCCGGAGGCCGGCGCAGGCGCTCGAGTACGCCGACACGGCCGCGGCGATCTTTCCACTCGACCCCCGTCCGTACTTGATCGGCGCGCACGCGGCACTCAAACTTGGACGGATGTCCACCGCCGATTCGCTACTCGCGCTCGCCGATCATCGCTGCCTTCCCTGCCGGGGAGTGTATGATGCGGAGGCGGCGGTCGCACTCGCGATGGGAGACACCGCCATCGCCGACTCGCTCCGGTCTCACCTGCGCCGGCGGGGGGCCCGTTGACACTGACTGCCAGGCGGATCTACTGGACGGTCGCGCTTTGCGCCCTGGTCACCTATCTGGGGGCGCTGGCGAACCACTACTCGTGGGACGATACGCCCATCATCGTCAACAACGACCTGGTGCATTCCTGGAGCGGCCTCTGGCGTTCATTCGCCGCGCCGTACTGGCCGCCCTCGTGGGGCGGGCTCGTCTACCGTCCGCTGCTCCTGGCGTCATTCGTGATCGATTGGAAGGTCGGCGGCACAGCCTTCCCCCACGCCATGAACCTCCTGTGGCACGCCGGCGCGGCGGTCCTGGTGGCAGTGATGGTGCGGCGCTGGGCGGGGGACGCGGCGGCTTTGGTGGGCGGGATTCTCTTCGCGGTGCATCCGGTGCACGTGGAAGCCGTCGCGAATGTGGTGGGACGCGGGGAGCTGACGGCGGGCGCATTCGTCATGCTCTCCGTCTACGCCGCCATTGTGCGCGGCAGTCCGGGGTGGAGCGCGTTCGCCTGGTTGCTGGGACTCCTGTGTAAGGAGAGTGCCGCCGTGGCCCCGGTCTGGGTGGCCACGGCCTGGATGCTCGGGTTCGACCGGCCCACCCGCCGGCAGATCTGGTCGTTCGTAGGTGCCTGGGCCGCCGTGGCGATTGCATACGGAGTGGCACGGACGGTCGTCCTGCTTCCGTATCCCCAGCACTACGACCGGGCGCCCGTGTTCGCCCTGCAGAGCGCATGGGAGGTCCGCCTGACCGGTGTGTCGGCGCTGGCGGACGTGCTCCGGTTGCTCGTGTTTCCGTTGACGCTCCGCGCCGACTACTCACCCCAGGAACGGCCCATCGTGAGCTCGCCGCTGGATTGGCGCTTCGGCGTGGGACTCCTCTCGTTGCTGTGCTGGATGGCGGTCCTGATCCTGGTGTGGAAGCGGGGCAACAAGCTGAGCGCCATGGGGCTTCTGTGGATCGCCCTGGCCTATGGTCCCGTTGCCAATATTCTGTTCCCGGTGGGTGTGCTGGTGGCGGAACGGACGCTCTACCTCCCGTCGATCGGATTGATTCTCGTGGTGGCTCCCTGGGCGGCCAAGCTCCAGGGCCGTCAGGTCTGGATCGCCGCGGCACTGATCGCCGTCCTTGGCGGCGTGCGGTCCGCCGTCCGCGTCCCGGTCTGGAAGAGTGACCGGACGGTGATGATGAGCATCCTCAACGACTCGCCCATGTCGTATCGAGGTCCGATGGGGGCGGGCATCATCTATCTCCAGATCCGGCGTCCCCAGGAAGCGTTCCTGGAGTTCCGGAAGGCGATGGCCATCTACCCGCGGGACGGCCGCCTCTATCTTCTCGCCGCGCACGCCGCCTTCGACCTGGGCCGACCCGGTCTTGCGGATTCACTCCTCGAACCGGTACGAAACGCCTGTGAGCAGTGCGAGCACTTCTATCAGTCAGAGGCCGACATGGCGCGGCAGATCGGAGACTCCGCCGTGGCCGATTCGCTTGAGGCGTGGGACCGCCGAAAACCCCGGGCCGAGCACCCGTAGGGCAGGCTGGCGCTTTGCGGGCGTCTTGCGAAATACCGTCCCTGGCGCCTCTCCGGTGGGGTTGCATTTCGCATCTCGAAGAGAGTCAAGTCATTACGGAAATGGCGATTAGCGTGTGGTTGCCCCATGCGGCACGGGCATTGCTGTACTACCGGCTTGGCTAGTGTCACCAGCATGCGCCCATCACTTTCTTAGGGGGCAGTCCAAATGAACCGCAAGGGTTTCACGCTGATCGAGCTCCTGATCGTAGTCGTGATCATCGGCATCCTGGCCGCGATCGCGATTCCGAAGTTCGCCAACACCAAGCAGAAGGCGTATGCGGCGTCGATGAAGTCCGACCTCCGCAACCTCGTGACTGCGGAAGAGGCGTACTTCTCCGATTCGCTCAAGTACGTGACCACGACCAGCTGCACCAACCCGGCCACCGCCGGCACCGCCGCGTGGTGCGCCACGACCGGCAACACCCTGGGCACGATCACCACGGGTACCGGCACGCAGGCTGGTTGGACCGCGAGCATCACGAACCTGAACACCCCGACGTC
>DATBBZ010000073.1:0-2373 GCA_036270745.1 Gemmatimonadales bacterium
CTCAGCCACGGGCCCGTGGCATAGGTGTACTTCAAGTTCCCGATCCCGTCGGTGTTCTTGAGATTGACCGCGTTGTCGTAGGCGGTCCCATTGCCGAAGTTGTCGGTGCCAAAATCGCGAATGTCGTGCTCGATCCGCTGACTCCAGCTCAGCTGGACCGCCGAGTGCTCCCCGGCGTTGTAGTCGAGCCTTCCAAACAGCAGGGATTCGCGGAACGGCGAGGTGAAGAGGCCATTGTATTGCTTGAGATTCACTGAATCGAGGGCCGCAAATCCGCTGATGGGGTTGAAGTTGATCAGGTTCGCGCGGTCCTGATAATTCCCCTCATACGAAGCGAAGACGAACAGCTTGTCACGCATGAGGGGTCCCCCGATGCTGAGCGAGGGAAGCGCGCGGCTGAAGTCCGGCTTCGGGGATTTCAGCGCGATCTGGAAGCTGTCGAGGGCGAAGAGACCCTTATCGCTGTACTGGAATTGGGCGGTTCCGTGCCACTCATTAGTTCCGGACTTCGTCGTGGCGTTGATGACCGCCGTCCCCGCCTGTTGATACTCCGCCTTGAAGTTCTGCGTGATCACCCGGTATTCCTGAATCGCGTTCTGGGGGAACGGGTTCCCGCGGCTCGCGTCCTGCCCGGCGATGCCGCCGCCGGTCAGGTCGTTCTTCAAGCTGGCGCCGTCGATGAACACGTTGGTCTGATTCGGGGACCCTCCGCCCGCGGAGACCGTCCGCGAGGTAACGCCGTTGCCGACGGTGATGATGTCTTCCGTGACTTGAACCCCCGGGGCCAGTTGTGCGAAGTCCAGGAAGTTCCGGCTCTGGGTGGGGAGTTGCTGCATCTGTTGAGCGGAGATGTTGGTCGCTACCTCGGACGTCTTGAGATCGAACGCGGGGGCCGCCGCTTGAATGTTCACCCCCGCCACCTCCACTGCCTGGGCGGTCGGGATGAAGTCCGCGAGCGTCGTCGAGCCGATCTGGACCACCACCCGGCGCGTAGAGGGCGCCGATCCAATGTGGCGCACGGTCAGGTCGTAGACCGCCGGCACCAATCCGGCGAGGACGTACGATCCGTCGGCGTTGGAGGTCGAGGTCCGCAACCCGCCGGTCGCCAGGTTTTTCGCCTCGACCATCGCGCCACCGAACGGCGCGCCGCTCGAGTCGTGCACGTATCCCCGGATGGTACCGGTCGTGGTCTGGGTCGCGGCGGGGGGCGCGGCCGCGAAGACCAGGAGCGCCGCCGCCAACAGCGACGCGCCGAGGTGTCTCAACCAGGTGAGACGGGACATAGGGAACTCCCTCCGGTTACGGTGAATCGGTTGACGCACGAATGATGAGCTGCCCCGGCACGACTTCGCGCCGGGCACGATGACGGCGGTGGTTCGCCACCGCTTCCAACAATCGGACCGCCGCCCGCTCCCCCAGGGCCGCGATGTCGACGCGGACCGTGGAGAGCGGGGGGTGGGTGTAGCGGGACATCGGGATGTCGTCGAACCCAGCGACGGCCATGTCTTCAGGAACGCGCACGCCGGCCTCGCGCAGGGCACCGAGCGCCCCGACCGCCATGGCGTCGTTGCCGGCGAAGATCGCGGTGGCGCGGGGACTGGTATTGAGAATCGCGCGGGCGGCGTGGTAGCCCGAGGTGTCCGTGAAGTCCCCCGTGACGTGCAGCGCGGCGTCCTCCTCTATCCCTGCCTCCGCCAGTGCCCCCTGGTAGCCCTCGAAGCGCTCGGCGGCGTCCTGGTTCTCCCTGGGCCCGAGGATCATCGCGATGCGGCGGTGGCCCTTGGCGATGAGATGCTGGACCATTTCCCGGGCGCCCGCTTCGTTGGCGATGGCGATCGAGTCGAAGCCGGCGCCGGCGGCGCCGAGGAGCAGGACGGGGAAGGTGGCGGGGAGGTCTTTGACGGGGCGGTGGGCCCCGGGCGCGGGGGACATCACGATCAGGCCATCCACGCGCCCCCGCATCGACTGGACGGCCGCGGCGATTTCGGCGCGCTCGTTGTGCGAGCTCGCGACCAGCAGGTGAAAGCCGCGTTGCTGGGCGCATTGATCGACGCCCCGGATGAGCTCCGAGTAGAACTCGCCGTAAAGGTCGGGGAGGAGGACGCCGATGACGTTGGTTTTCTTGCTCGACAGGGAGCGGGCGGCGGCGTGGGGGGAGTAGCCGAGGCGCACCGCGACTTTGCGGACGCGACGGCGGGTCGCTTCCGTGACCAACGGGCTCTCGTTGTGGACGCGGGAGACCGTTGCGACACTCACCCCGGCGGCCCGGGCGACGTCCTTGATCGTGGTCATTCGATCGCTCGGGAATGTAAACGATTACATTTTCAGGCCGTTGTCAAGACAGAAAAAACGAAAGGCGTGGGGTGTGGGGAT
>DATBBZ010000074.1:0-4630 GCA_036270745.1 Gemmatimonadales bacterium
CATGTTCTGCAATATGCGGGCGTCGTTGGGGTGGTCGCGCAGGGCGAGACGATAGGACGTGAGTGCGGCCTCGAAATCACCCTGACGTTCGAGCGCGAGCGCCTCGTTCAGGTAGTCGAGTCGCTGCGGCGCGATCTCGTCGGGTGACGAACTGCCGAATAGGCGGCGCCAGAAACTCATGAAGCGAAAATAGCTTGCGGCCTCTTGCATTCGCAATGTAGTTTCCCGAATGACGTACGTCCCTCCCGGTCCTCCTACCCCCCCAGCACCCCGCCGTTCACGCCCCGGCCGTGCATCGCCCCACGCGGTGCTCGAGGTCGACTGGCCGTTTTTCGGGGAGCTCTGTCGGGTCCTGGCCCTCAAGGTCTTTCGCGCCTACGACCCCGAGCTGGTCCTCGGGATCGCCCGGGCGGGCGTGATTCCGGGAGCCGTGGTGGCGAGCATCATGCAGCGCGACTTCGCGTCCATGGCCATCACCCGGTCCGAATCGGGGGCCCGGCCCGTCGTCATCGCCGGCCCGCCGCGACTGGTGACCGGCCGCCGGATCCTCATCGTGGACGAAACCTGCGACACGGGGGACACCATGAAGCTGGCCCTCAACGCGGTCCGCGAGCTCCGTCCCGCGGCCGTGAAGACGGCGGTTTCGTTTCGCACCGGGCCCTACCAGGTCGACTTCTCCGCCCTCGAGACTGAGAGCTTCATCATCCTCCCCTGGGACCGCGAAGTCATCAAGAACGGGGAGATCGTGGTCCGCCCGGACTACGCCGACAAGCTCCGCGGTCTGTAAGCCTTGAAGGACCGTCTGGAGTCCGCCCTCCGCGCGTCCCGCGCGGACTACACCGAAATCCGCGTCGAACGCACCTGGGCCACCGGCGTCTCCTTCCGGGGCCGCCGGCTGGAGACCGCCACTGCGTCGGAGGACGTGGGAGCATGCGTGCGCGTGCTGTCGAAAGGGCGCGGCTGGGGGGTCGCAGCGTTCACCTCGCTCGACCAGCTCCCCGCGATGGTCGAGCGGGCGCAGGAGCTCTCCCGGGCCGTCGTGCTGGATGAGCCCATTCGGCTGGCGGATGTGGCACCCCAGACCGCGGAAGCCTTGCTCGATCTGGACGGGGATGTCCGGGGCGTATCCCTCGCAGACAAGACGAAGCTGATCCAGGCCTACAACGGTGAGATGCTCGTCTCCGGGGCCATCACCGACACCATCGCCAACTACCACGATGAAGTGACCGAGTACTGGTTCGTGAACTCGGAAGGAACGAGCCTGCACGAGCTCCGCCCCGAGGTCACCCTTTCGGGCACGGCCATCGCCCGGAAGAACGGCACCATCGAGAAGGCCCTCGAGTCGATCGGGCTCCGGAAGGGCTGGAACAGCGTCCACAACTTCGCCTCCGGGTTCAAGAAGGCGGGGGAACGGGCGGCGGAGCTGCTCCAGGCGCCGAGCGTCCGGGGCGGCCACTACCCGGTTATTCTCGACCCCGAGATGGCCGGCGTGTTCATCCACGAGGCGTTCGGGCACCTCTCGGAAGCGGACTTCGTCTACGAGAACCCGCAGGCCAGGGAGATGATGACGCTGGGCCGCCGGTTCGGCCGGAAGGTCCTGAACGTCGGCGACAACGGGGCCGTTCCTGGTCTCCGCGGCACCATGCCCTTCGACGACGAAGGCGTCCCGACCCAGGACTCGGTGCTCATCAAGGATGGGGAGCTGGTCGGCCGCCTCCACTCACGGGAGACCGCGGCCCGGATGGGCGAACGCCCCACCGGCAACGCCCGGGCCCTGTCCTTCCGCCACCCGCCGATCGTCCGGATGACCAACACCTACATCGGGAACGGCGAGGGGACCTTCGCGGACCTCATCAAGGACGTCAAACTGGGTGTCTACGCCTGCTCGGCCTTCGGCGGACAGACCATGCTCGAGAGTTTCTCGTTCACCGCCGCGTACGGACACATGATCCGTGACGGACACGTCGCCGAATTGGTGAAGGACGTGGTGCTGGCGGGGAACCTGTTCCAGACCCTGGACTCGATCGAGCGGATCGCCGGGGATTTCCAATGGAACCAGATCGGCGGCGGCTGTGGCAAGGCAGGTCAGGCGTATCTCCCGGTGACGGAGGGTGCCCCGCACGTCCGCATCGAGGACGCGCTGGTCGGGGGTGAGGTCGGGTGATCTCCAAGGTGCTGGAGGCGCTCAAGCAGGGGGCCGACCAAGGGGATGCCTGCTGGCGACAGAGCGAGCGCACGACCATCGCGTTCGAGTCGGGCCGGCTCAAGAGTGCCGGGGTGGTCGAGGAGTCGGGCCTGAATGTCCGCGTCGTGAAGGGCGCCCGGGTCGGCGTGGCCGGAACGACGGCCACCGACTCGCCCCCCGCGGACGTCGTTGCGCGCGCGCTCGCCTCGGCCGCACTCGGAGAGCCGCTGTCGATCGAGTTCCCCTCCGCCACGACGTTCCCGGCGGTCGCGACGGAGTCGAAGCCGGCGGGGGCGGCGTCGGTGGGCGTGCTGGCCGATATCGGCCGCGGGCTGGTGGAGCGGTTGTCGCGTCCCGACGCGCAGATCAACGTCACGGTCGAACGAGAGGTGGCCGAGACGACGATCGCGAATACGGCCGGTGGGCTGGGCACGTATCGCGCTACCGGAGTCAATGTCAGCGCCGACATCGCCCGCGTCACGGAGCGTGACGTGCTGATGGTCTACGATCAGTACGTGGGGGTGGGGCTCCCCGAGGCCGCCGATCTCGATGCAATCGTCGATTCCATCGCGACTCGGCTCGAGCTGGCGCTCACCGTCGTGCCGGCTCCGAGTGGGGCACTCCCCGTCGTGTTTTCGCCCCTGGGGCTCTCCGCCATCCTGCTGCCGCTCGAAGAAGCACTCTCCGGCAAGACGCTGATCCAGGGGATCTCGCCCCTCCAGGGGAAGGTCGGCGATGCGGTCTTTGCTGAGGGGCTGTCGATCACCGATGATCCCACGCTGCCCGGCCGCGCGGCTTCCTATCCGTTCGACGACGAGGGCGTTCCGGCGGCCCGTCTGCCGCTCATCGAGCTAGGGGTTCCGCGGAACTTCGTTCACGATCTGGAAACCGCGGCGCGCCTCGGCGGCACCCAGCGCAGCACCGGCCACGGGCATCGCGGCATCTTCGGGAAGCCGCGCCTCTCGTATTCCAACTTCATTATCGGAGGCACTCCGCTGGGCCGCGCCCGCTGGTCACTGGGTGGCGGGCTGGCGGACGGAGTCAAGGACGGTCTCCTCGTCGACGATTTGATCGGGGTCGGGCAGGGGAACGTAATCGGCGGGGGCTTCAGCCACCCGGTGGCGCTCGCGTACCGGATTCAGAACGGCACGATCACCGGGCGGGTCAAAGATGCCGCGGTGGCGGGGAACGTCTACGACTTGCTCAAGAAGATCGGTGGCTGGGGAGACGACGGCCGCTGGGTGGGGACGAGATGGTCGCCGTCACTGTTGCTCGAGGGAGTGTCGGTGGCGGCGGGATAGGGGTCGGGGGTCGGGCGTCGAGGGGACTAACCCCTGACCCCTGACCCCCGGTCCCTGACCGCTACGCCGCGTGCTGGTACGCCGCCAGCTGCGCCAGCAGGTCCCTGAGCAGCGGACCTTCCGAGGCGAACCGGGGCGCCACGTCGCGCGACGCGCCCGCCTTCTTCAACTCCGAGAAATACAGATCGAGAATCCGCGTCAGCAACGCGGCCTGATCGGCATTGAGATTGAGGGTCAGCATAGGTACCTCCTCTCATCAGGGTAACACCCCGTGCGGAGAGCAGGTTCCGTTCCTCAGCCGGTGAGCGCGTCCTCGTAGGTGCGGCCTGCGGTCATTTGCTCGTATACGTGTTGCAACGTTTCAGGTGCTGCGGAAAGAAAACGGCAGCGCGCATCGTTTTTCGAGCGACACTCCACCTCCATCACCGCGACGGGCTCTCCCGACACGCGTCCCAGAAAATCGGCCAGCATGCCGGCGGAGAAGAAGCACATCGGGATTTCGGCGGTCCCCGGCTCGGCCTCCACCCAGTCGGTTGAGTCCACGGCGAGTGCCGCGCCCCCGACCGGCTGTACCGTCACCGTGCCCCAGCCGCGGGCCCGGAAGAATTCCGCGAGCACCGAGTTCACATGGGCGGTGTCCAGGTCTTCAGGCCGCGACACACCCGCGGCACCGGGCAGCCAGTTGCAGAACGCCTGATAGATCCCCTCGCCCGAGGCGTAGCCCGTTTCCTGGAGCACCGCGACCGCCTGCTCGGGCGCGTGCTGGAGGAGGGAGCTGTGCAGCTGTTGCAATGACGCCCGTCCGATGGCGAGGCCGTCGGTACGGGCGGAGGCGGAGGAGGCGTTCATATCTCGGTGCCCAACTTACTGGTTTGACTGGACGCGGCGCAACAGTTCGGCCTCGTCGATCACGGGAATGCTCAGCGCTTTGGCCCGGTCGAGCTTCGAGCCGGCGTCCGCGCCGGCAACCACCGCCGTGGTCTGCTTGGACACCGAGCTGGCGACGTGACCTCCCGCGCCCGTGATCAGCTCGGTCGCGGCCCGGCGGGACAGGGTCGGGAGCGTGCCCGTCACGACGTAGGTCTGACCTGCCAGGCGGCCGCCCTCGACACCAGGGGTCACGGGCTCCACCATGGTCAACCCG
>DATBBZ010000075.1:0-5855 GCA_036270745.1 Gemmatimonadales bacterium
CGGGGTCGTGCAGTTCGCGAGGCGCATGTTGTCGTTGGCGCAGAGCTGCAGGAATCGCTCGATGCGCGCGCTCGAGTGCTCCGGGCCGCTGCCCTCGTACCCGTGGGGCAGGAGCATGGTCAGCCGCGACGTCTGTCCCCACTTGGCGAGCCCGGCCACCAGGAACTGGTCGACGATGACCTCGGCCCCGTTGGCGAAATCTCCGTACTGCGCTTCCCAGAGCACGAGCGCGTCGGGCGCGGCGACCGCGTAGCCGTACTCGAATCCGAGACAGGCGGCTTCGGAGAGGGGCGAGTTGTGCAGCTCGAAGGGCGCCCGCGCCTGCGGCAAGTGTTGAATCGGGGCCCAGCGGCGGTCGTTCGCCGGATCGTGCAGCATCAGATGGCGCTGGGCGAAAGTACCGCGCTCGGTATCCTGGCCGGTGAGGCGGATGGGCCTGCCCTCGGCCAGGAGCGATCCGAACGCCAGCGCCTCGGCCTGCGCCCACTCCATGCCGCCCTTCACGAGGGTTTCCCGGCGCCGCTCGAGCTGACGCTTGAGCTTGGGGTGGATGGTGAAGTCGGACGGGACGTCGAGGAGCGCCGAATTGAGAGCCGCGAGCAGGTCGGCGGGGACGGCGGTCTCAGGCTCACCGGTGGCCGAGCGGGCCAGCCGGTCGTCGCCATGCTTCTGGGGTGGGGCAGCGCCTAGTCCCTGCTTGACGGCATCGAGCTTCTGGTAGGCGGCGTCTGCCTCGGCCTTGGCCTGCTCGGCCGTAATGATCCCGCGTTCGACCAGGACGGCCGCGTATTTCTCCCGCGCCGTGGGCGTCTGCTTGATCCGCTCGTACATCAGGGGCTGAGTGTAAGCCGGCTCATCGCCTTCATTGTGTCCATGGCGCCGGTAACCGACGACGTCGATCACCACGTCGCCATGGAATTTCTCGCGATACATCCAGGCCAGCCGCACCGCGGCCAGGCACGCCTCGGGGTCATCCGCATTCACGTGGATGATCGGGACGTCGAAGCCCTTGGCCAAGTCCGAGGAGTAGTCAGTCGAGCGCCCCTCGTGCGGCATGGTCGTGAATCCGATCTGATTGTTGGTGATCAGATGGATGGTGCCACCCGTGGCGTACCCAGTGAGCCGGGCGAGGTTGAAGGTCTCGGCCACCACGCCCTGGCCGGCGAACGCTGCGTCGCCGTGCAGGAGAATGGGGATTGCAGCCTCGCCGTTGGTCGTCGCCTCCGTCCCGGACCGGTCGGTCTGCTCAGCCCGGGCGCGGCCCTCGACCACCGGGTTCACGGCCTCGAGGTGACTGGGGTTGGGGAGCAGGATGACGCGGATGGACTTGCCGGAGGGCAGGGTGAAGTCGCCGTCGGCGCCCAGATGGTACTTCACGTCCCCGGTCACCGCATCGGGATCGGCTTCGTCTCCTGTGGGTCCACCCTCGAACTCCTCGAGGATCGCTTCGTACGGCATGCCCACGATGTGGGCGAGTACGTTGAGGCGGCCGCGGTGGGCCATGCCCATCACGACTTTCTTGGCGCCGGCGTTGGCCGCGAGCTCGTTGGTGAGCTCGAGCATCGGCACGGTGATGTCCACGCCCTCGATGGAGAACCGCTTCTGTCCCAGATACGCGCGCTGGAGGAATCGCTCGAGCGCGTCGACGCGCGTCAAGTGGTTCAGGAGCTGCTTCTGCTGGTCGGGTGTGAGCGGCTTGGCGTGCTCACCGGACTCGATCACCCGGCGGAGCCAGAGGCGCTGCTCGTGGCTCGCGATGTGCTCGACTTCGTAGGCGATGGTGCCGCAGTACGTCGTCTTCAGCTGTGGGAGTGCCTCGGCCAGCGTCGCTCCCGACACGTAGATGCGGAGTACCTCGGTCGGGATGCTCGCCAGCACCTCGGGACTGAGACCGAGGGGGCCCGGATCCAGGGCCGGATCGCCCCGCGCTTCGCCGCCGAGAGGGTCCAGGCGCGCAGCGAGGTGCCCGAAGTTCCGGTACGCCTTCACCAGGGACATGGCTGCGGCCACGTGGCGGAGATCTTCTACTGACGGGGAGGCTGCCGACGCCGTAACGGGGAGTGGGGAGTGGGGAGTGGTTACCTCCACTGAGGGGGCAGCGACCACTGGCTGCTCCCGACTCCCGATTTGTTCCGCAGCCGCCATGACCTTCGAATAGAAGTCCTCTTCTCCCTGGAGCAGGGAATCCAGGAGACGGAGGAACATCCCCGACTCGGCACCTTGAATGACGCGGTGGTCGTAGGTGCTGGTGATGGTCATCACCTTGGCCGGACCGATGGAGCGGATGGCGCCGGTGGCGATGATCGAGCCCTGACCCCTCATGAGGCGCGGGACGGAGGCGATGGTCCCGATCGTTCCCGGGTTGGTGAGCGTGATGGAACCGCCCGCGAAGTCGTCGGGCATCAATTTGTTGGTCCGGGCCTTGTCGACCAGCGACTCGTACGTCGCATAGAAGGTCGCAAAGTCCATCTTCTCGGCGTGTTTGATCACCGGCACGACGAGCGCGCGAGTCCCGTCCTTCTTTTCCACGTCCACGGCGAGGCCCAGGGAAACGTTCTGCGGGTCGAGGCGGTGCGGCTTCCCATCGTACTCGTGGAACGAGTGCGTCATGACGGGAAATTCGCTCGCCGCCTGGACGATGGCCCAGCCGATCAAGTGCGTGAACGAGATCTTCCTGTTCTTCGCGGCGAGCTGGGTGTTCAGCGTCTTGCGCCGGGCGTCGAGGACGTCGACCGCGATGTCACGGAAGCTCGTAGCCGTGGGGACGGTCAGGGACTCCGTCATGTTCTGCACGAGGCGAGCGGCCGGTCCCGTGATCGGAGTGGCGCCCGGGGGGAGCGGGAGGTGGGAAGCGGGAGGCGTGGCCGCTTGGGCGGGCGCACTTCCCTCGTCCCTCTTCCCGCTTCCCATCTGTTGGAGCACCTCCGCCCGGTCGGTCGGGATGACGGGCAGTTCGCTCAGGTGCCCGTTATCGAAGAGGGCGCGCCACTCCTCGCCCACGGACGACGGGTCCCGGAGGTACTGCTCGTACATCACCTGTACGAAGGCGGCGTTGTTGGTACCGAAGACGAATTCGCTCACGGGAGAGAATCTAAAGGCGTCAGGTGCCAGGGGTCAGGTGTCTGGTTACTGCCGCGCGGACTGGGTCTTATACTATCCGATGCCCAAGGCCCTCTGTGCAATCTCGGCAGGACTCTGCGTGCTCGCTGCCCGCCTCCCCGCTCAAGTCCCGGCGGGCGTGCGGGCGCGCCTCGAGGCGCGGATCGACTCGACCGCTTCGACCGGCGTGGGCCTCTACTATCAGGATCTCAAGACTGGCGACACGCTGTCGATCGACGGGATCGAGCGTTTCCATGCCGCCAGCACCATGAAGCTTCCCGTGATGATCCAGCTGTTCCGGGACCGGGATGCGGGGACGATCTCCCTGGCCGATTCCCTCATGGTCCATGACACCTTTCCGTCCCTCGTGGACGGGTCCCCATTCACGGTCGACCAGTCGGACGACTCGGACAGTACGCTTTACGGGCTGGTGGGGCATCGGGTGCCGGTGCAGCATCTGCTCGAGCTGATGGAGACGGTGTCGAGCAATCTCGCCACCGATGTACTGATCGAGCGCATCGGAGCCGCGCGCGCGAATGCCACCGCGCACGAGCTGGGGGCCGATTCGATCCTGGTGCTGCGCGGCGTGGAGGATGGGAAGGCGTACCGCGCGGGGAAGAACAACACCACCACGGCGCGCGACCTGGGTGTGCTCCTCGCGGCGGTGGACCGGCACCGTGCGGCCTCCGCCGCCGCATGCGACTCGATGCTCGCGATTCTCTCCCGGCAGCACTTCACGGAAGGGATCCCGTCGGGGCTGCCGGCCGGAGCCAAGGTCTATCACAAGACGGGCTGGATCGGCAGCGTCGTATATCACGACGCCGCGATCGTGACCCTCCCCAACGGCCGGCACTACGTCCTGGTCGTCCTGACCGGCGGCATCAAGAAAGACGACGATGCCTACCGGCTGGTCGCGGACCTTTCGCGGATCATCGCGGGGTGACGGCTCAGGGTTGTCCGGGCACTTTGACCGGAGTCAAGGAGTAGCCGAGCGGAATGCCGATTGCGCCGGTTCCCCAACAGTAGGCAACGCCACCAGTTGTCATCCCACATGAAGCTTGCGATCCACCGCCCGCCGTGATCGTCTGGAACGTCAACGCGCCGGTGATCGGCGTCGGCGAGTGGCTCGGGTTCGACGTCCCGTTCCCGAGGGATCCCTGACTGTTCCGGCCCCAGCAATACACGGTGCCGCCTGTGGCGATACCGCATGTAAAAGACCAACCGGCGGCGATGGCTGTAAACGTCAAGCCACCGCTGACCGGTATCGGTGTGTTGTGGGCCGACGTGTCACCGGTTCCCAGGGCCCCATCCGAATTATCTCCCCAGCAATACGCGACCCCGGCGGCCGTGAGCGCGCAGGAGTGAGTGTATCCAGCGGAAATACTGGCGAACGTGAGACCGCCGGATACGGGGACAGGATGGCGAACGATCGCGCCGACTCCTCCGTTACCGAGCTGTCCATTGGAGTTCAATCCCCAGCAATAGGCCGCACCCGCGTTTGTGAGACCACAACTGTGGTTGCCTCCGGCCGAGACACTTGAGAAGACGAGACCACCTGCGACGGCAGTCGGCTGGTTGATTTCAAAGTTCGTCGAATCATCGGAGCCAACCTGTCCCTGGGTGTTGTTGCCCCAGCACCAGGCGGCGCCAGCGGCAGTGGCCGCGCACGTATGCTGAAGGCCGGCGTCGATTTGAGAGTAGAGGCCACCACCCAGGACCGCGACAGCGGTGTCGTAACTACTCGCTCCAAAACTGCCCAATTGCCCCGCACCGTTGTCCCCCCAACACTTGGCTGCTCCGGTACCATCGAGTCCGCATCCGTGCGTTCCATCGCTCGAGATGCTGACGATCCCAGACGCCTTTGCAATGGCGTGTGGGTACCCATTGTTGCGCCAGCAGTACAAGGCTCCACCGGCAAGGGCGCACCCCTCGTCGTTTGCCGCGGAGACCGCCGAGTATGCGACGCTGTAAACGCTGGAGTGCCACGTGGCAGTGGCTGCACCTGCGGTCGCCGACAGGGTGGAGGATCCGACCGCATTCCCAGTGACTATGAAGAACGTGATGTCGCTCACGAATGCTTGAGATTGTGGCAACAGGACAGTGCTGTCCGAACTGGAGAAGGTCACGACCCGGCTCAGCGGGGTTCCATTGGAATCCTGCGGAACAGCCCCGAGCTGTCGGGACGTGTGGAAGAGGAGCGGGGTGGTATCCGGCGGCGGCGAACCGCCGGGGTTCACGAACACCACGCGCGACACCGTCGGAACGACCACGTGGAAGGTTGCTGTGTCGGTAACCCCCTCGCTGGCTGCCACGACCCGCGCAGTGCCTGAGATCTTGCCAGTGAGGGTCACTGACAATCCTGTGGTATCCGAAACCGTGGCCACGGCGGTATCCAGCGACAGCCAATGGACAATCCGGTCGTTCAATGGCTGGTTGAGTGAGTCCTTGGGTGTGGCTGTGATCCCGACGCTGGCGTTCGGTACGACGAGCGTCCCCGTATCCGGGGACAAAGCGATGGTGCGGATGGTGGGCCGGATCACCAGGATCCGTGCGGTGTCGGCGTGTCCACTCACAGTAGCGATCACCACCGCCAAACCCGCCTTTCGACCGATGATCGCAACGCCTGGTCCCGTGGGGGAGTTCAGCAGAGCGATCGTGGTATCACCCACGGTCCAATTGACCACGCGATCGGTGAGGGTGTCTCCCACTGAGTCCAGCACAAAGGCGTTCAAGTTGAAGAACGGCGGATTGGGGAG
>DATBBZ010000076.1:0-5460 GCA_036270745.1 Gemmatimonadales bacterium
GTGATCGTCAGGCCCGATGTGTTCGAGAAGTACCGGGCCGTAGTACGGGGAGAACCGATGCTGTGGATCCGGGGGACACTCGCCAAGGACGACGGGGCGTTGAACATCCTGGCGGAGGAGATAACGGCACTTGAACGCGGAAGTGGGAACTCGGAACGCGGAACCGGAGACCGGGGTTCCGACTTCCCCGTTCCGCGTTCCGCGTTCACGTTCCTCAAGACCTTCCGCAGAGTCGCGCCAGACTCGAAAGACTGGGGCTAGTCGAGTCCGCGATCCCTCAGCCGGATCACCTCGTCGAGCGAGGGCTTGCCGTAGCCTAGGGTCTCCACTCTATGAATGAAGGCCTTGGTGACGCCATGGTCCCGGGCCCGGCGCAACTCACCGAGAGACAGGTTGTCGTACCCCGCCTCTTTGAGCGACGTGACATAAGAGGGATCCACGCCGTGGTCCCGTGATTCCACCAGCTCCTCAGGGTTCGATGGCCGGTAGCCGACTTCCTTCATCTCGGCGATGTAATCCCCATCCACGCCGTGGTCCCGGAGCCGGACCAGGTCTTCGGCGCCCAGCCTGGTGTACCCCGCGCTGTCGAGCGACTCGATGAATGCGGGATCGACGCCATGGTCCCTCATCCTCACCAGGGCCTCAGCCTCGCCGAGGTGATAGCCCCGCGCACCGATGGCCCGGACGTACTCGAGATCGACTCCATGCGTTCCCATCCGCGCGAGATCGCCGGACGTGGGGCGGTCGTATCCTTGCTTCTTCAGCTCATCCACCAGATCGAGCCCGATGCCGCTCATGGTCATGGAGAACTGCTCCCACGCGGTCGGGGCGTTGATCCCCCGCTTGGCCAGCTCGGCCACGAACCCGGCGTTCGCCGCATAGGTGAAGTGCCCGGAGCCCTTCCCGCCGTCGAACCAGCCTTCGCAGTCCAGCGTCCCGGCGGAACGGACGATCTTGAAATGGACGGTGGCACCCGAGCCGCCCATGTCGGCGGCGGAGAGTCCCACCAATTCGCTCAAGGGAACGTCATCCTGGCTGTTCCAGCTGTTTTCGTACCGGCGTTCACCGTAGCGAATGGTCAGCCGGACGATGCCGGAATGCTCACCGGGCTCGATCAGCCATTGCCCGCCAGTGGGGACGGGGCGCTGGGCCGTGAGGGGCGCTGCCAGGACGGCCGAGACTGCCAAGGCCAAAAGCAGGACGGGGGACTTCATTGAGGCTCCGAGGAGGATTCGGACATTGGATAGCCCGGGACCGTCCTGGGTTGCAGCCTAGTGGGGACCGGGCGACCCCGTCGAAGTTTCAATCCCCTTGACGATATCCAACCGCAGCTCGGTCCACCCATCCACCTGGTAGTACTGGACTTCGAGGGCATGATGCCCCCCGGTAATCACGGCATGATCCACCACCGATTCGTGGGGCGTCCAGTCGTCAATCATGAGCTTCCCGTCCACCCAGACGCGGACCGCATCATCGGAGATGGTGCGGATCGAGTAGGTCCCAGGCCCCAGGTCCACCGCTCCCGTAGCATCGAGCGCCCAGCGCTCCTCCGGCAGAGCCTTGAGCGCGGGGCCGTACCACTCGTAGTCGAGCCGGGACTCCCGCCGAGTGAGGATGGGCGTCCCCGCGAGCAGAGCCTTGAAGGCCTCAGGCTTTGCGCGCGGATCGGTGCTGTCGGACCAGACGAAGAACCGGGCGTCCCAGGTGATGGGTGGAGCAGAATCCGCCGCGGCCGGCTTTAGCGGCATCCGATAGTCGTAGGGTCCCCACTCGGTCATGATGATGGCCGAACGATCGCGGCGGCTCAGCGGCGTAGATGGAATCAGCGTGTCGTCCAGCGCCTGTGGCGCAAATCGTCCGTATCCGGGAGGAACATGGGCCCGTGAATCCATTGCACTGTCGTCGTACGGGAATGGCAGCGTCACATTCCCCTCGATCCTAATAGCGGCCGTGTCGCGGAGCAGCAGGGCCGAATCGGCAATCCACGTGTTGTAGACGATGCGGGCCGAGTCCGTGTTCCGTATCCGGAAAGCGACGCGAGCGATCAGGAGACGGTTGGAGTCCAGTGCGTACCCGCGACTCCGCACGTCCCGATGCTTGGGATAGCCCCAGTCGGACGGCGCAACGGTATCGGCCCAGAGCCAGACGGTGGTCGTGTCTCGCCGGAAGTCGTTCCCCACGATCTGGTTGTCTTGCCCATGCTCGATCGCAATCCCGGTGCGATTCAAGGCGAATCCGTTCCCCAGAATTCGAGTGCCGTGGCTGTAGCCGCCCCAAATCCCGTAGTCGTTCCCCACCATCCCATTGGCCACGATCGTATTCCGGCTGAACGTGACCTCGATGCCGTTCGCGGGCGCGTAACTGAAATCGTTCCCATAGATCAGGTTGTCGTTACAGCCCCCCTCCCCCGAATCCATGGTGCTCTGCCCAGCCCAGAGAAAGAGCCCATCCCCACCGTGAGTCACCGAGTTGTACGCGATGATGTTCCGCGAGCTCTGCTCGAACAGGAGCAGTCCGGCTGAGTCCTGCCCACGGTGATAAAACTTGTGAGAGTAGCCCCGCACGTCGTAGTCGAGCCGGTTGTGCTGGATGTTGTTCTCGCTCGACCGGTAGAGCCCGATGCCGAGGCCGGAATTGAAGGAGAAGTCGTTGTCCCAGACGTCGAGATGGGTCGACCGGACGAGCATCAGTCCGTTCATGCCCTGCTCGCCGGTGATGTTCTTGATGTCCCCCGAATCGACGCCTTCGAGATAGATCCCCGCCCCGTAGCGGAGCCATTCCCCGTTCTCGTTGTGATGAAACGAGAGCCAGTCGACGAGACTCTCGTGCTCGAGGAGGGAGAAGAGCCGGGGCTTCCAGGTGTGGGAGACGTCGAGTCCGTCCAGGGTGAGCCTGTGCGTCCCCACCGCCCGCACGCCGAAGCGATACCCCCGCAGCTTCGCGCCCAGGATCCTGACGCCATGCCCGCCGTCGATCCGGATGGCGACGCCCGAGTAGGCGTCGGGAAGCGTGCTGCCGGAGGCTCCGAGGAGCGTCACACCGCGGGCGTCGACGGTGATCGAGTCGCCGCGGACGGTGATGACGGCAGAACCCAAGGCGCCGGGAGCCGGAAGGCCGTACACTCCCGGTGCGAGACGCACGGAGTGCGTAATCACCAGACCCGCCCTCGGAACCACCCGCTCCTGCCCCGCAAGTGGCGCGGCGACCAGCACCGCGGCCCCCAAACGCACGAGGGCCCCGCGGGTGACAGCTCCCCCGCGAGGCCCTTCAGGTGTCACTCGGTCAGGCCTTACTCCCAATCCCGCCGAGCCCCTTTCTTGGGACGGAATTCGTCGTCTTCATCGTCGTCGAATTCGTCGTCCAGATCGTCGTAGTCGTCGAGGTCGTCCCCATCCTCTTCTTCATCCTCTTCGTCCAACTCGTCGTCGAAGTCCTCGTCGAGATCCTTGTCTTCTTCGAAGTCTTCGAAATCGTCGTCGACGTCACTGCGGCGCTTGAGCGACGCGCCCATCGACGCTGCCACGGACAGCATTGTCACCCCCGGCTGAGTTGGTTAGACGTGAACGAGCGTTAGGACTCTTCGGCCCGCTTGTCCGCGCGGGCGAGCTTCTTCCGTTCGTTGGCACCCAGCGCCCGCTTGCGCAGGCGGATGGACGACGGCGTGACTTCGATCAACTCGTCGTCCTCGATGTATTCCAGCGCCAACTCCAGCGTGACCACGCGCGGCGGCTCCAGGATGATCATCTCGTCGGCCGCCGTCGTGCGCATGTTCGTCAGCTTCTTTTCCTTCGTGGCGTTCACGTCCATGTCGCCCGGACGCACGTTCTCGGCCACGATCATCCCTTCGTACACCGGGTCCCCCGGCTTCACGAACATGGTACCGCGTTCCTGAAGATTGAAGAGGGCGTACCCGACCGCTACCCCCTCCCGGTCCGCCACCATCACTCCCCGGTTCCGGCCCGACAGGGGGCCGGCCCAGGTGTCGTACTCCATGAAGCGGTGATGGATGATTCCCGTTCCCCGGGTATCCGTCAAGAACTCCGACCGGTACCCCAGCAAGCCACGGGCCGGGATCTTGAAGCGCATCCGCACCGTTCCCACGCCGGGGTTCTTCATGTCCATCAGGGTGGCCCGCCGCGGCCCCAGCTTCTCCATGATGACGCCCAGGTACCCCTCGGGACAATCCACCATCAGCTCTTCGTAGGGCTCCAGCTGCTCCCCGTTCGGCCCCTCGCGTGGAATGATCCGCGGGCGCGACACCTGGAACTCAAACCCTTCCCGGCGCATGGTCTCCATGAGGATGCCGAGGTGCAGCTCCCCGCGGCCGGATACGGTGAAGGTATAGGTGTTGTCGGTGTCCTCCACCCGGAGGGCGACGTTGCGCTCGAGTTCCTTATAGAGTCGCTCCCGCACCTGCCGGGCCGTGACGAACTTCCCTTCCCGGCCCGCGAACGGGGAATTGTTGACCAGCACGTCCACGGAGATCGTCGGCTCTTCCACCGCGATCCCCTCCAGGCGCTCGAGATGGTCCGGGGCTGTGACGGTCTTCCCGATCTCAACACCCGACAGCCCGGAGATCGCCACGATCTCGCCGGCCGTCGCCTCCGGGACGTCCTTCCGCTCCAGGCCCTCGAAGGCGAAGAGCTTCACCACCTTCGCCTGATCGTACGGACCATCCGACACGGGACCTGGATCCCCCAGGGGAAGTACGGCGACGGTGTCGCCGACGTGCACCTGTCCACGCTCGATCCGTCCGATGCCGATCCGCCCCAGGTACGACGAATAGTCGAGCGTGGAGATCAGCATCTGGAAAGGGCCCGCCGGATCCGCCTGCGGCGCCGGAATCGTATCGAGGATGGTCTGAAAGAGCGGCTCCAGAGTCGTGCCGGGCTCCTTCAGCTCGCGCGTCGCGGTTCCCGCACGGCTCGACGTATAGAGGAAGGGACAGGTGAACTGGTCCTGATTGGCCTCGAGGTCGAGGAAGAGCTCGAGCACCTCGTCGTGCACCCGCATCGGCTCCGCGTCCTGCCGGTCGATCTTGTTGACCAGGACGATGGGCCTGAGGCCCAGGGCGAGCGCCTTCCCCGCCACGAACCGCGTCTGCGGCATCGGCCCTTCGGCCGCATCTACGAGGAGCAGGAACCCGTCCACCATCCGGAGGATCCGCTCGACTTCGCCCCCGAAGTCGGCGTGTCCGGGCGTATCGACGATGTTGATCTTGGTGTCGCCCCACCGGACCGACGTGTTCTTGGCCAGAATGGTGATGCCCCGCTCCCGTTCGAGCGGGTTCGAGTCCATCACGCGCTCCGCCACCTGCTGATTGGCACGAAAGACGCCCGCCTGACGGAGCATCTGGTCCACCAGGGTGGTCTTCCCGTGGTCGACGTGGGCGATGATTGCGATGTTGCGGATTGCCAAGGATTTGCGTCCTGAAGACGGGGGCGGTTGGGAGGGGGCAGT
>DATBBZ010000077.1:0-3591 GCA_036270745.1 Gemmatimonadales bacterium
GTGGGGAATGTCCTGCTGGTGAATGGCCTGCCCGACTACCGGCTCGCGGTCCATGAGGGCGAAGTGGTCCGCTTCTCCATTATTAATGCGTCCTCGTCACGCACCTACAACCTCTCGTTCGGTGGCGCGCCCATCAAAGTCGTGGCCGGGGACGTGAGCCGGTTCGAGCGGGAGGCCTGGGTGGAGAGCGTGGTGATCGGGCCCGCCGAGCGGTATGTGGTGGAAGTGCGGTTCGCGAAGGCGGGGTCGTATCAGGTGCTCAACCAGGTCCAGACCATCAATCACTTTGTCGGCGAGTTTCAGGCCGAGGTCGACACGCTCGGCGTCGTGACGGCTGACGGCGCGGCGGCGGTGCCGGACCTCGCGTCGTCGTTCGCATGGCTGCGCACCAACCCCGACGTCTCGAAGGACATCGACCGGTATCGCACCGCGATGGACCGGGCGCCGGACAAGGGGCTGACTCTGACCATGACGACTCATGGGCTGGCGCTACCCACGGCTCAATTCATGTCCATCGACACGGCGTACTTCGCGCCGGTGGAGTGGAGTGACGCCATGCCGGACATGAACTGGCTCTCGACCGGCAGCCAGGTGGAGTGGCAGATCCGGGACGACGCCACTGGCAAGATGAACCTGGACATCGACTGGCACGTGTCGGTCGGGTCGGTCGTGAAGGTCCGCATTTTCAACGACAACAAGTCGTTTCATCCCATGCAGCACCCCATCCATCTGCATGGCCAGCGCATGCTGGTCGTGGCGCGGGACGGAGTAAAGACCACGGACTTCGTCTGGAAGGACACCATCCTGGTCCCGGTGGGGTCGACCGTGGATATCCTCGTCGACGCCTCGAATCCGGGGGCGTGGATGATGCACTGTCATATCGCCGAGCATCTGGGGGCGGGAATGATGGCGGTGATGCACGTAGATCCGGCAACTGGAGGACACTAATGGTCGACCGTCGCCTCTTCCTCACCACCTGTTCACGCTTCGGCCTCGGCGCCACGCTCTTCCCCGGCGCCCTCTACGCACTGGCCCAGGGACAGGCCGCGGTCACCAAGGACATGGTGCTCCAGGCGGCCACCATTGCCGACGTCCCCATTCTGCCCGAAGACGTCGACGCAATGCTCAACACGCTGAACAACCGGATGGCCGGCTACGACGCGATCTACAAACTCGGCATGGCGAACAGCGTGGCCCCGGCCTTCGACTTTGATCCCGTTCCATCGGGCACGCGGATCGACACCGCCCGCAAACCCACGCGGATGTCCGTGCCGGCGGCGCGCGGAGGCGCGGTTCCGACAAATCTCGAGGAGCTCTGCTTCGCCACCGTTCGGGATCTCGCGACCCTGGTCCGGACCAGGAAGGTGTCGTCAGTCGACCTGACGCAGATGTACATCGCCCGGCTCAAGAGGCTCGACCCGCAATTGCATTGCGTCATTACCATCACGGAGGACCGGGCGCTCGCGCAGGCGCGGCAGGCGGACACGGATCTGAGGGCGGGGAAGTACCATGGGCCGCTGCATGGCCTCCCGTGGGGGGCGAAGGACCTGCTCGCCGTGAAGGGCTACCCCACCACGTGGGGCGCCGGCGGGTTCGAGCATCAGATGATCGACGAAGACGCGACGGTGGTGCAACGGCTCGACAAGGCCGGCGCCGTGCTGATCGCCAAGCTCACCCTCGGTGCGCTGGCGCAGGGGGATCACTGGTACGGCGGGATCACGCGGAATCCGTGGAACCTGCAGCAGGGGTCATCCGGGTCTTCGGCGGGCCCCGCATCCGCGACTGGTGCCGGGTGTGTGGCGTTCTCCATCGGCTCCGAGACCCTCGGCTCGATTTCGTCCCCTTCTACTAGATGCGGTGTCACGGGACTCAGGCCTTCGTTCGGCCGGGTACCGAGGACGGGGGCGATGGCGTTGTCGTGGAGCATGGACAAGTTGGGGCCCATCTGCCGGGCGGTGGAGGATTGCGCCCTGGTGCTCGATGCGATTCAGGGCCCTGACGGTGGGGACCGGACCGCGCGGGCGGCGGCCTTCAACTGGGATGCCCAGCTCGATTGGCGGAAGCTGAAGGTCGGGTATCTCAAGGCCGAGTTCGAGGGAGGCCCGCCGCGGCCCACGACGGTCGCACCGGCGATGCCGCCCAAGCCCGACAGCGAGTTGACCGACGTGGAACGCAAGGCGCGGGACGACCAGCGCCGGCGGCAGGAGATGCAGCGCCAGACGACGCAATACGACCGGCAATACAACGATGCCGCGCTCGCCAAGTTGCGTGGGATGGGGGTGAAACTCGAAGAGGTGGGGCTCCCGTACGACCTGCCCTGGCAGGCGATGTCCGCGCTGTTGAATGCCGAGGCGGCCGCGGCGTTTGATGATCTGACGCGGTCGGGGAAGGACAAGCTGTTGACGGAGCAGGGGCCGGGGGATTGGCCGAATGTCTTCCGCGCCGCGCGCTTCATGCCGGCGGTCGAGTACATCCAGGCCAACCGGGCCCGCATGGTCGGCATTCAGGCCATGGCGAAGATCTTCGATCAGTACGACGTGGTGGTCACGCCGACGTTCGGGCTGCAGCTCGTGATCACCAACCTGACGGGGCATCCTGCCTTGATCGTCCCGAATGGCTTCCGGGGCTCAGACGCACCGGTCTTTTCCCAGGAGTTCGGCGGGAACTATGGGGGGCCGGGAACGCCGGTGAGTCTCACGTTTTTGGGGAAGCTGTACGGAGAGGCGTCACTCCTGGCGCTGGGGCGGGCTTATCAGGAGGCGACGGGGTTTCACACGAAGCATCCGAGCCTCTAGGGCGGGTACCATCTCACCAGCCGTCCGCGTAAATTGGGTGCTCTCGTGGTGGCTGTAGCTCAAGTGGTTAGAGCGCCGGACTGTGGCTCCGGAGGTTGCGGGTTCAAGTCCCGTCAGCCACCCTGCGGGCCCCGCATCGGATCGTGACGCGGGGCCCTTTTTCTTTCCCCTAGTGATCCTGGGTTCCGTCGGACCACTGTGCAACTGGAATGTTGAACGTGGTATACGTTGCGGTCGGTGCGTCGTTGACGAAGAGGGGCGAAACGTCCACGTTCGCGCCCCAGGCCGCGGGGGTGATGAGAGGAGCGAAGAACATCACGTGGGGACGCCATGGTCCTTTGGCGTCCTCGTTGATGTAGCCATCCTTCGACAGCATGAAGGCCATCGATCCGGGCGCGGGAGGGCGAATCCCGCTGGCGGCGGGAGACTTCTTGGAACGCTCCTGCATGTCGGCTTCGGACACCCCGGCAAGGGCCCACGTCGTGCGGATCAGATACCAATCGAGGACGGAATGTGCGGCCGCCTGGTTGAAGCAGACTGGAGCGCGGGTCTTCGGGCTCCAGAAGTCCGGCAGGCCAAAGTCTCTCGACCACGCCCGTCCGACGATGCACACGAAACCGTTCTTCCCTTTCACCGCCGTTTCGTACCCTGACGCCCCCAGGACCATCACATCGGCGTCGTTTGCGATGGCCGCCGGCGCCGCGCTCTTCGCCAGGGCGATTTCCGCCTCCCGAGGCATTCGATACTGATCGACGGGAACCATGGTCGTCGGGTATGGGGCGACTGCTCCCTGGGC
>DATBBZ010000078.1:0-3391 GCA_036270745.1 Gemmatimonadales bacterium
CGCGCCTGGACGCCCCGCTGAATACCGGTACTCCCAAGGGACGCTTCTTCAAAGCCCTGGGACTGGGGGCAGCCGCCGCCGTGCTCGGTGCGGGTATCTACTACGCGATTGTCGCGTTGACCCACTACGAGTTGGGGATCGTGGCGATCGTGGTCGGCCTCCTCGTGGGCAAAGCGGTGCGGAAGGGCTCGAACGGACGCGGCGGCTGGCGCTACCAAGCGCTCGCGATGGTACTCACCTACCTCGCGATCGTAGCGACCTATGCACCCCCGATCTTTCAGGCACTCGGTGAACAGATCGACCAGCGCGCAGCCGCGAAGTCGAGCACCGCGGCGCCGGGACGGGAGGCAACACCGGCCCCGGTTATCACCGTGACACCTGGAGCAGATACCTCCGCAACCGCCTCCGACAACGGCCACCCCAAAGTGGCGGGGGCCGGCACGGTGATCGCCGCCCTCGCGCTGCTCGCCGGGTTGATCCTGGCCGCGCCGATCCTGTCGGCGATGAATAGTCCCATTGGATTCATCATCATCGGTATCGCACTGTACGAGGCCTGGAAGATCAACCGTGGCACCGCATTCACGATCACCGGACCGTACCGCGTCGTGGCGCCGGGCGCCGGTACCGCGTAGCGCGCGAGTGAGGCCACCGCTACCCCCAGCGCCTCCCACTGGCGCCTCCATCTGCCCGAGCTGCGGGACCGAGCTCGCGCCGAACCTCCTTGCCTGTCCCGCCTGTCATCGGCTGGTGCACGCCGAACGGCTCAAGACACTCGCGGCCACCGCGGAGCGGGCGGTGGCGACGGGGGACCTGAGCGGCGGACTTGCCGCCTGGCGGGAGGCGCTCGACCTCCTGCCCGCGGACTCCCGACAGCACGCGACCATCGCGGCCACGGTGCTCAGCCTGAGTAAACAGGTCGACGGCGGCTCGTCCGAAGATCCCGCGCGACCGGCGCAAGGACGGAAAGTGGCGCAGGGTGCGGCGGGAGTCGGTCTGCTCGCGGCCATTCTCGGCAAGGCGAAACTCCTCCTCCTCGGCCTCACCAAAGCCAGCACGTTCTTCTCGATGATCGCCTTCGCCGGGGTCTACTGGACGTTGTGGGGGTGGAAGTTCGCCATCGGCATGGTGGTCATGATCTACATCCACGAGATGGGGCACGTTTACGCGCTGCAACAGTTCGGTATCAAGGCCTCCCCGCCGATGTTCATTCCGGGCTTCGGCGCGGTCGTGCGGCTTAAGCAGTATCCGGCGGATCCGCGGGAAGATGCGCGGGTGGGACTTGCGGGCCCCGTGTGGGGATTCGGCGCCGCCGCAGCCACCTACGGCATCTACCGACTCACCGGAGCGCCCATTTGGGGGGCGCTCGCCCATCTGGGCGCGTTCATCAATCTCTTCAATCTGATTCCGGTGTGGCAGCTGGACGGCGCCCGCGGATTCCACGCGCTCTCCGCCACACAGCGCTGGCTCGCGGTAGGGGTGATCGTCGCCATGTGGGCCCTGACGTCCGAAAACCTGTTGATCATCCTCCTGCTCGCCGCCGCCTACGAGGCCTGGCGCGGCCGGTCAAATGAGGAGGGCGACGCGACGGCCTGGTGGCAGTATGCGGGCCTCGTCGCAGTCCTTTCATTGATGACGCGCATCGCCGTGCCGGCCAACAGGCCTTGACTCGCCTCTCACCGGTTCTAGGTTTGGGACTCACACGCCTCACCACGGCCCAAGGAGAACCGTAGATGCCGTACATCATCACCCAGCCCTGCATCGACTTGAAGGACCGGTCCTGCGTGGACGTCTGTCCCGTGGACTGCATCTACGAGGGCGAGAAGCAGCTGTTCATCAATCCTGACGAGTGCATCGACTGCGGCGCCTGCGAACCCGAGTGCCCGGTGACCGCAATCTTCCCGGAAGAGGATGTCCCCGGGCAGTGGAAGGAATACATCGCCCTGAACCGCGAAATCTTCCAGAGCGACAACCCGCCGGGGAAACCCCAGCGCAAAGGCGCCTAGAGGACGGTTTTCAGGAAGTCGGCAATCAGGCGGGTGGTCACAAAGGGCTGTTCGAGAGGGGGCAAGTGTCCGGCACCGGAGACGGTGGCGAACCTGGCCCCCTTGATCTTTCCCGCCATCGCGGCGCTCCCCTCCGGCGTGCTAATCCCGTCGGCCTCGCCGGTCACCACCAGTACCGGTAGTCGCAACTCCGTCAACAACGGCGTGGAATCCACCCGGTCCCGCATCGCCTGCAGCGCCCCGACCATCCCGGACACCGGCGTCCGCTCTATCATCTCCCGTACCTGCCCCTCCACCTCCGGACGCTCGGTCCTGGTCGCCGAGGCGAGCAACGCCGGAACCATCTGGTCCGCCACCGCCGTCGTGCCACTCCCTCGAGCCAGTGCGATCATTTCCTCTCGGCCCCGCCGCCCCTCCTCCGAATCCGCTTCGGCCTTCGTGTCGCACAGGATCGCGGCGCGCACCCGGGAGCGGTACCGGCGCAGGAGCTCGAAGATCACGTACCCGCCCATCGACAACCCGCACACGACGGCGGCCGCCACGTCCAGCGCGTCCAGAACAGCGATCAAGTCATCGGCATAGCTCGCCATCGAGTAGCCGTCAGCCGGCGCGCTCGACTCGCCCGCGCCCCGGAGATCGGGCGCGATCCGCCTCCAGCCCGGAAAGGTCTTGAGCTGGTGTCGCCAGAGGTCGTGATCGAAGGGAAACCCGTGAACGAGGAGCAGGGCGGGACCAGCTCCACGCTCCTGAACCGCAATCTCCAGATCTCCCACCGGCACTCGCACCGCTCGATTCACTCCGCACTCCCGGGCGCCGCGTAGGTGTGCCAGAACACGACACGCCGGCACCCGGCTCGAGCGATCTCTGGGAGCAGGGCCAGCGTCTTCCCTCCATAGGTCGAATCGATCACCAATCCGGATTCCGCTCCCCACTGCCGACCGGCCTCTCCTGCCGCCGACACCACCCCGTACCCACTGCCCATCCCGTTCACCACCCAAAGGCGTGGGGAGGTGAACGAAAGGCGTGGGGGTGTGGGGATGTGGGGAAGTGGGATTCCACGCTCCAGCAGCAGCCTCCGCGCCCCACGGACGAGGCCTTCAATACGCCAACGATTCGAAACCACCCGCGGCGCGACACGCACCGCGACGACCTTCGTTGGCCATCCCAGCAGAGAACATCCGAGCAAGAGTCCCGCCGCGGTCCCGCCGGAACCCAGAGGCGTGACGATCGCGTCGGGAGGCGACTCGAGCTGTCGCCCCACCTCGAGCGCGGCGAGCAGGTGGCCCAGAACCGCCAGTGGCGTCGCTCCTCCTCCCCTGATGTACACCCGACGCCCCAGCCGTCCCGCCGCAATCCAGGCCTGGAAAAACGCGAACGGAAACCCACCC
>DATBBZ010000079.1:0-12506 GCA_036270745.1 Gemmatimonadales bacterium
GCTCGATGTCGCCCCCGTCCCGCGGCACGTAGACCTCGTCGTTCCCCCCCACCCCGTCGCCGTTGGCGTCGTTGGCGATGGTATACGTGAACGGCGACCCCGAGATGCCCGTGTAGATGAGGGAGAACCGGGTCTGGAAGGGCGCGTTGAGGGTGCCCGACAACGAAATCTTGTGCGGCCGGTCGTACACTGAGGTCGTCAAGTTGCGGTTGGCAATGGTGCCGTCCAACACGCCGAAGTTGAAGTTCGACCCCGTGATGTCCGACGTGTACGAGAACAGGTCGAGCACGTGGGAATAGGTGTACGCGGCGTTGAACTCCACGCCGTTCGAGAACAGTTTCTGGAGCTGGACCGTCAGCTGCGTGGCGCGGTCGGCGCTCTTGTTCACGTTCTCGATGGCCTGCCCGACCTTGAGCGTGGGCCGCACCAGCGTTACCGCGCCGGTGGCCGGATTGAACGCCGTCGGCTGCACGTACAGTGGCCGGCCACCCTCCCCAGCCTCGGCCGTCTGCACGGCCGGCAGGTTCACATCCATCAGGTAGTACTGATTGATGGACTTCGTGAAGAGGAAGTCCACGGTGCCCAGGACGCCCCACCCCAGTTGGTGATCGGCGCCCAGGGCCAGCTTCAGCGCCTGCGGGAACTTGAACTTGGGATCGTAAAACACCACGGACGCCGTCGAGCTGGTCGGCAGGCCGCCTCCGCCGCACTGCGTGTACTTGACGGAGGGGTCGAACACGGGGACCGAGTTCACGCCCGTCTGGCCCGTGCAGACGAGGTTCGAGGCTCCGACACCGGTGTTCCCGAAGGCGTTCGAGACCCACACGTACGGCGGCCGGCCCGAGAAGATGCCGAGGCCGCCGCGGAAGATGGTCTGCTGATCGCCGTTCAGGTCATAGTTGAACCCCAGCCGCGGTGACCAGAGCATGTTGCCCGAGGGCGAGTTCGAGGTGTGGATCGTCCCGCCGTTCAGTCCCGGCACCGGGACAGTGTCGATCGCCGTGTTCTCGAGCGGACTGGGGATCGAAGGCACATCCATGCGGAGGCCAGCCGTGAGGGTCAGGTTCCGGATCGGCGAGAACCGGTCCTCAGCGTAGAACCCGATCTGCTTCACGCTGAAATCCGCCACCGGACCCAGGGGGCCGAGCGTGGACAGCGCGCGGGTGTACCGGTCCGGGTGCCCGCTCACCAGCGAGTCGATGCTCCCAAAATTCCAGACCCCGTACGAGCCGGGGAAGAATACGTTCTTGAAGGAGAAGAACTCGTTGTGCGTCCCCACCGTGAGGAGGTGCTCTCCGGCGGAGAAGGTCAGGTTGTCCGTCACCTCGAACGACTTCTGGTCCAGAATGTTGTTCTGCGAGAAGTTCTCCGCGCCCGCCGACACGTAGTCGTTGAAGTTCGTCGGATTCACGTGCACCAAGACCAGGGGCAGCGACGATTGCGGGTTCCGGTGGTCGGAAATGGTGGTGTACGCCAGCACCGCCTCGTTCGAGTACTTGTTGGCGAACGTGGCGGTCCACTTGCTCCGCAGAGTTCGCGTCTGGTTCTGGGTGTTGTAACCGGAGTTCCCCAGCTGGTACCCGTCGCGGCCGTTGAAGGGGGACGTAAACTTGCGGATCAGGGTCACCTGGTTCGCATTGACATACGTGCCCGACATCTCGAGGTGGCTGTTCGCCCCGAGCTCATAGTCCAGTTTCCCGAACAGGTTGGTTTCCGGATTGGGAATGGTCGGCGCTTGCCAACTCCCGGCTGCGCCGTACCCGTAGCCGGCCAAGAGAGTCGACACGGAGTCAGCCTGCTTGGACGTGATCCCGATTCCCAGCGTGTCCGACGCGGCTCCCGAGTTCCCGATCTGCAGACCGGACGCGAAGGGACGCGTATCGTGGCGGAAGTCCCCGCTGGCGAAAAAGTGTAGCCGGTCCTTGATGATCGGGCCGCCCAGCGAGAACCCGAACTGCTGCTGCTGGTAGGTCGGCACCGGCACCGAAATACCCGACGTATCAGAACCGACGAAGCTCTGGTTCTGCATGTAGCCGAACAGGGACCCATGGAACTCATTGGTCCCGCTCTTGGTGACCGCGTTCACGAGACCGCCGACGAAGCCGCCCTGACGCACGTCGAAGGGCGCGATCTGAATCTGGAACTCCTGCACCGCTTCGAGCGAGATGGGGCGCTCGTTCACCGCGCCGCCGGGAATCCCGGTGGAAGAGCCGAGCGCGAAGAGGTCGTTGTTGACGCTGCCGTCGATCTGGATGTTGTTGAACCGGTCATTCTGACCACCCATCGAGCGGCCGTTCGGCCCCGAGGCGACTTGGGGAGATGTATTCACGAAGTCCGTGAAGGACCGGTTGAGGGTCGGGAGCCGGTGCAGCGCCGTGTCCGATAGGAAGGTGCTGGCGCCCGTCCGCGCCGCGGAGAGCCGCGGGTCGGAAGTGGCCGATACCGTGATCCCGGCCACCTCAACCGCCGACCGCTTGAGCGCCACATCCAGCGCCAGCCGCTGCGAGAGCGCGAGGTTGAACGCGTTCAGCGACTTCGGCTCGAAGCCGAGGGCGCGGACCGCCAGCGTGTAGGGCCCGCCGACTTCCACGATTTCGAATGAGTACGCCCCGTCCTCACGGGACCGGGTGCTGTACCGCGCGCCGGTATTGCCGTTGACGAGAGTGAGCTCGGCCTGCGGTACTGCCGCGCCGGACTCATCCGTTACATGGCCGGCCACCGCCGCCGTCGTCACTCCCTGCGCCCGCGCCGACCGGGTGGCCGGGAGTGCGAGCAAGGCCAGCGCACACGCCGAGACAAGCAACCGTTTCATTGCGTTGGATCTCCGAAGTGCGAAATCAGGAAAGGGGCTTCAAGGGCGGGCTAAAAATGGACCCCGGGCGGGAGGTCGTCAACCAACCACGGTCACGATCGAGTCACGCTGGAGTGGCGCTGTGGAAACGCTGCCAGACGAAATAGACCGGGATCCCCACGGCGATCAAGCCCACATCGAGGGTGAACGTAAGGGGCTTGGAAACCAAGTAATTCCCCAACAAGAACACCGAACCGAGAAGGAACAGGGCTGGAACCACGGGATACCCCCAGGTCCGATAGGGACGCTCGAGGTCGGGGCGCCGCTTGCGCAGGACGAAGACGGCCGCGACGCCCAAGGCGTAGAACGGCCAGATGCCGATGATGAACTGATCGGCCAGCGCTTCGAACTGCCGCACCAAGACGAAGATCGCGCCCAGAAGGGCGGCCAGGAGTATGGCACCGGTTGGCGCCCCGGTCTTCGGATGGACGCGCGCAATCGCCCTGGGAAACAGTCCGTCGTCGGCCAGCGCGAAGAAGATCCGCGGGGCCGTCATCATGGACCCGTTCAAGGTCCCGAACGTGCTCACGGCCACGGCCGCGCTCACCAGCACGACGCCCACCGGACCGAGCAGCAGCTGCATCGCGTCGGCAGCGACCAGTTCCGCGGCGCCCATCCGGCTCATGGGGATGAGGTGCAGGTATACTGCAATGGCGCCGATGTACAGGACGCCGACGCCCGCGGTGCCCAGGATGATGGCGCGGGGAAGGTTCCGCTGAGGGTCGCGTACTTCCCCGCTCACGAACGCCAGGTCGGCCCAGCCATCGTAGGCCCAGAGAATCGCGACCATCGCCACGAGGAAGGACGAGATCCGGACGGGGGCGTGCTGGCTCAGTACGGCGGGCACGGCGACGGACCCGGCGTTGAGCAGGAAACCGATCGCCACGAGCCCGCCCAGCGCCGCCACCTTGAGGGCCGTGCTCAGGTTCTGCAGCACCGCTCCCCGGTGAATGCCAAACCAGTTGACGGCGGCGACCAGGACGATCAGAACCGCGGCGAGCGCCTGCTCCCCGGCGATGACGACCGGCCCGACGTTCAGGACGGGCGCCGAGGGATTCACGTTGAGCACCCGTAGCGCGTACCCGGCCGACGCGATGGAAATGGCACCGTAGGCGCCGGGACGGATGATGACGAGCTCTCCCCACCCGAACAGAAAGGCGGCGAGAGGGCCGAATCCCTCGCGCAGAAATACGTAGAGGCCGCCGGTCCGGGGGAATGCCGCAGCCAGCTCCGCGTAGGTCAGCGCGCCGCACAGCGCTACGGCGGCACCGAGGAGCCAGGCGAGAAGAAAGACCGGGACATCGGGAATGAGGGCCGCCACGCCGGCCGGAGTGCGGAAAATCCCGGAGCCGATGGTGGAGCCCACGAGCACCGCCACCGCGCTCCAGAAGCCGAGCCGGCGGGGAAGCCGGTCTCCCCAGCGATCCTGTGTGGGTACGGAAGGTTCGGTCATGGGTGAAGAACGAATATACATTCCGGCCCATGGCCGCCGCCTATCGCAGGCTCGCCTGGTCCGCCGCCCTCACGTGCTACGCGCTCATCGTCCTCGGGGGCGTGGTGCGCATCACCGGATCCGGACTCGGGTGCGGGAACCATTGGCCCCTGTGCAACGCCCGTCTCCTTCCACCGCTCGACCTCCCCACGATCATCGAGTATGGACACCGCTTGGTCGCAGGCGCGGTCAGTTTCCTGGTACTCGCTCTGGGATGGGTGACGTGGCTGGCGCGACGGGGAGCAGACCGCAGACTGCAGTCTGCGCCGTCCCGCGCCCCATATCTCGCCGTAGCCCTGTTGATCCTGCAGGTCACCCTCGGCGCGATCACCGTCAAACTCGACCTGCCCCCCTGGACGGTCATCCTCCACCTGGGCACGGCGATGCTGTTATTCGCGACCCTCCTCTTCGCGGCCAGGCAGTCACTGACCCCGGGAACCCCGGGAGCCCCGGGCTTGCGCCCGGGGTTAGGTACGGCGGTCACCGCGCTGATCTTCGCCACCGTCCTCCTGGGCGCGCTCACCGCTAACCTGGGCGCGGCCAGCGCATGCCTCGGCTTCCCTCTCTGCAACGGGCAGGTCATCCCCGAGGGCAACCGGTTCCAGTACATCCAGTGGGCGCACCGGTTACTGGCCTACTCCTTGGGTGTCGCGGCGGTGATCTGGGCGGTGCGGTCCCGTACCCGGGGCCCACGGTGGGTGCTGGCGCTGGTTCTGGCACAGGTGGGCGTGGCGGCGGCGATGGTGCTGGAGGGACTGCCCGAGGGACTCCGGGTGCTGCACGTGGCAGTCGGGGCAGCGGTGTGGGGAGGCGCGGTTTTGGCTGCGCTCTCCGACGTATCACGCGCGCCCTGAACGCGCGAGGCGTCCGGACGCGGGTGTCACGCGCCCGGACGCCTCACGTCGACTGGACCCTAGATCAGGGCGAGACGACGACGGCCGCGCTCGCGGGCTTGAGCCCGGAGCTGGCGGCCTGTACGCAGGTCGAGCCCACCGCCGCTCCCGTCACGATCGCCTGGGCGCTGGTCGCAGGAATCGGATGGTAGGTGCCGTCCACGGCCACCGAGGCGATGCCGCCGCCGCCGGAGCAGACGCTGAAGGTGATGGTCACCGGCAGGGGGGTCAGCCGGGAATCCACCACCATGGCCTGGACGGCCGCCTTGCCACCGACCGAGATGGCGACCGTGTCAAAGTTGATCAGTATCTGCGCCGGCGCGCCGGCGCCGTCGGCCAACGGGTTGCTCTTGCAGGCCGCCGCGCCCGCAAGCGCGATCACGATCACACTAGAGATCCGTACGTTCATACCATCCTCGCTTGAAGGTCCCTGGCAGACCTGCATCAGAAAGCATTGACGTCCTGTACTCCGTCCGTGCCGAGCAAGTCTTCCCAATTCGGCCGACTCGACTCGTGAAGATCGTTCGTATAAATCAGCGTGTAATTCCCGAATCGCGTTAGATCCATGAAGACGTACTTCAAGGCGCGGTCCCGCGTGTACTTCCAGATCTCGTACGGGTTGGTATTGCCCGCCGACCGCCGCTCCAGGTGTTCGTCCGGAGGACCGTAGAGAATGAATATCCGCCCCCGGTCCGTCCGCCACCCGGATGATCCGGAAGCGCCACCCTCCCGGAACCGGTGATTCGCCTCCTGGACCCGGGCATAGAACTGGTCCATGAAACTGTTCTGCCCGCCGCCCTGCGTCGGATTCCGCTTGGACCAGAACTCCCGCAGCCAGCGCCGCTTGCCGTCCACGGTGAGGCCGGAGTATTCCCCTGCTTCCTGCGCGGTCAACAGATAGACCAGGGGCATGTACAAGGAATCCAGACCGGTTTCAGTCGCCTGCGAGAACCGGTCGTCGGTGGCCAATCCTTCGGTGGTCTGGAGGTTGGCCTCCTGCACCAAGGTGCCCATCACAAAGGGTGCCGCCCGCACCACAATCGAATCTTCTTTGGCGCTGATTTCGAGACGGTACGACCCGCTCGGCAAGCCGGTCAGATCGAGCGTCCCGTACGCCACACCGCCCCCGGCGGCCACGGCCAGCACTTGCGGCTGGGCCGAGATGATCTGCGTCCCCCCCTGGTCCACCACGCGCGCCGTGACCGACACGCTCTCGGCACGGGCCGGGTAGAGCTCGAGGTAGTACGACAGCGCCGCGGCCTGCGGGGTGAGGGTCGGAGTGCCCGCCGTCTGAACGAACAGCGCGCCGTTCCAGATCTCACCCATGCGGGGAATCGTGTCAGCCGGACCGGTCGACCCACGCAAGCCGGTCCCGAGCAACAGGTCCGACGCGCCGACGGGTCCGTGAAAGGCATCGACGACCATGCGTCCCCGGGTGACGAGCCCCGTCGCCGAGTCGGTTACGGTGGCTTCGACGGTGTACCGCCCGGGGGCCACGCGGAACCGGGCCGGCTCACCCATGGCAGCGCCGCGGACCGCCAACAAGGCCCCCGGCACCTGTTCACTCCAACTCTGCGTCGTGAGCGTCAACCCGCTGGAGTCGCGGACCGTCAGACTGAACCGGAACGCCCCCCGCGCGGAGGCTGAGCTGCCGAGGGGACTGACGCTGGAAAGCGGCACCCGGCAGAAGGCCTGCACCACGGTCTGGCCCCCGGTCGCGCGGTAGTACCGCGCCGCGCGGACTTCGAGGCCCTTGTCCTGTCCTGCGGCCGTGGTGCTCACGGCCCCGAGGACCGTGAGCACCACCGCGTTCAACAGCCAGCGACCTGCAAACCGGACGTGCGTGCTACCATCCAAGGCTGAAGCTCAGGAAGTTCGTCCCGCCCAGGGCGCCCATGTTCCGATAGGCATAATCGAAACCGAGGTTGAAGTTGCCCCGCGCGTAGTTCAACCCGCCGCCGAACGCCACGCCCTGGCTCGAGAACGTCGAGGTGCTCTGGCTCGTGCTGAAGCCGGCGCCCGAACCCGGGTCGATGTTGTTGTCGGGGATCAGCGTGTAGCTGCCCCGGGCGGCCAGCGAGAATCCGCTGTTCCCGATGTTGGTCATTGCATACTCCAGACCCATACCGCCACCGGGCTTGGTGTTGGTGGGCTGATTGAACTCACCCACCAGCGAGACCCGGTTGGAGCCCGCGGAATAGAGGTCGTAGGCCAGACCCACGCGGAAGAGCACCGGCATACTCCACGGCGACGTCCGGAGATTCGCCGGCTGCGCGTCCTGCGGGATCTGCACCGTGCCCAGGGGCGGCGTGCGCAGGACTTGCGTCTCCAGCGCGGCGCCGGACGCCTGCAGGTTCTGCCCCAGGTTTTCGATCACGAACGCGGCCCGGATGGGCCGGTCGCCGATCATGGCGTGGAAGTTGGTACCGAAGTCGAGCGCCACGCCGTTGGCGGTGGTCTGCCCCAGCTGATCAGTGACGAACTTCAGGGTGAGGCCCGCCGAGAAGCGGTCCGAGAAGTTCTGGCTGAGCGTGGCGGCAAGGAACGTTTCGGAGACCGAGTACGTGGTGCCGTCTCCGTCCGGGTTATCCAGCGTATACACCGGCTGGTTGGAGAACCCGAAGTTGCCGAGCTGTACACCGATGGCCCGGACGCCGCCGGAAATCGGCAGCGCCAGACCGAGCCACGTGTACTTGGTGCCGGCCACGTAGTTGTACGTGGACACCATCGCCTGCGGCCGGGAGATGCCAGCGAGGCCGCCCGGGTTGTAGTAGAGCGCGGTGACGTCCGTCGCCAGGGCGGAGTACCCGTTCCCCAGCGCGGCACCGCGGGCGCCGGCGCCCAGCAGCAGGAACTCCGCTGCCGTGCTGCCGTAGCCGGTGTTATCGAAGTTCGTCTGGGGGGCCGTCGACTGGCCCCACAGGGGCGCCCCGGAGAGCGCCGCCACGAGCAGCGTGCCGAGCACGCGCGAGTTGTTCTTGGTCATGGTCAGTGTCCTCACGGCGCGAATTGGACGACAGTGAACCGGCCGACCTTCGTCTTACCATCCGGGCCTTCGACGTGATAGAAGTACACGCCGGACGCCACGAACTGGTTCGAACGGCTGCGGAGATCCCACGCCTGCTCGCCGCCGCCCGTCTGGTCGTTGTGGGTCAACACCTGCACCAGCACGCCGCTCACCGAATAAATCCGGATGATGGCGCGAGTGGGCAGGTTGACGAACTTCATCACCTTCGCGGTCGGGGTAATTTCCAGCGCGTTGGTGACGTAGTAGGGATCCGGCACCGTATGGACCAGTGACAGATCACCCGACACCGTGCTGTCCACCGCGAACGACTTCTGCACCGTGATCTTGTAGGTCAGGCCCGGTGCATACGACGGCCGCGGGCCGCCGGCGAAGGTGTACCCGGAGCAGCTGGTGTAGGCCGGGGCCGTGCCTACGCACGTCGCGGTCTCGTTCCCCGTTATGGCCCGGAGGTGCCACTTCGTGCCCGCCGCCGGCAACTGGCCGCCCGACAGCTGGAACATGAAGTACTCGCCGTTCACGACCAGCGCGACACCCTGCCCGTCCGCCACCCCGTCGGAGTTGAAGTCCAGCGGCTCCACCTGCGCCTTGGCTTCCAGGTTGGCGCAGTTGATGCCCCAGTACTGTGAGCACGTGGCCTGCAGCCCGAAGACGTGGTGATAGCCGACCAGCGTTATCGCGGTCCCGGTGCCGGTGCCGTCGTCGATATCACCGTTGGCGATCCCGGCCGCCTGGAAGGCGCGGACGTTAACGAACCCGTATCCGACGCCGCCCTGGGGCACGACGGGGAGCTGAATGTGGTTGGTCACATCGACGATCGAAACGCTCGAATCAGCGTTCCAGGTCAGGGTGAAGTCACCCGGATACCAGTCCGTGGCCATGCCGTAGACTGAGCCACGCATGAAGGCATTGACCGGGAACGGACCGCCCCCGAGTGGGCCGGCGCGATACGCCGACGGCGCCCAGATCTTGGCGACGCCCTTCAGGCCCCCGGCGTTGTGCGTCGAATCCGGATAGCCGGTGATGGTCGGATCCGCCGGCTCACTGCCGCCCTCGTCGAACCAGCGCGAGTGCGCCAGATATGCGCTGATGGCGGTGGTCAGCCCGTAGCGCCGACCCAGCGTCCCGTGTCCGGGGGAGGTGTTTACCGCCGCAATCGCCGACGCGCTGAAGGCCACCGGCATGCGTGCATCCTGCGTGAAGTGCAGGCCGAACCGCCGTGCCGCCGCCGAGTCGTAGGAGACCAGCGCGGCCGCGAAGTTGTACGTGCCGTTGTCCGACGCATTGAAGGCGGCAACTGGTGACGGCACCACCTGATGGATGGTGGTAGCCCCCGCCTTCATCGTGAAGTAGATGTTGGGCGGCGCCGAAATTCCGGCGACGGTACCGTTGCCGATGGAGTCGATGGTCAGGGAGATGGACCCCGGTGACAGCGCCTCGACCGCGCCCGACAGCACGAAGGCGCCGTCGTTCGCTGGCGGCACGTTGCCCGCGAAGGTCCCGTTCGCCGGGTTGATGGCCGGATACGAGGCCCCGGGGTTCAGCAACGTGCCGTCCGAGCCGTACACGCCCTGGACCGTGACCGTCGAGGACACGTTCGCCGACTGAGCCCGCGGCGTCGCCGTCTTCGAGGTCTTCGGCGATTCAAGGGATGTCGGCCCCGACACGATCGAGTTGACGTCGAAGGCCGTCACGGAGTAGTAGTACTGGAACAGGTTCCGAACCGAACGATCGATGTAGGCGAAGTTCACGCCCGTGTCGGTCAGGCCGGGGAACCCGGATCCACCGCCCGAGACTGCGGTGTCCGCCGTGGTGACGAGGACGTTACCCGAGGCCAGCACGGCGCGCCCGCCTGGCGGCACCTGGATCACATTGCCGACGAGCGGGACGGGATTGCTCACGGTGCGGACACCGACCGTGTCGAACGTCACCGGGCAGCCGGTCTGCACTCCCAATTCCGGCGCGCAGTTGCCGTACTCGAACTGGCCGGTGTAATCGAGCATCTGCGTGCCGGCATAATCGAACTGCGCGATCAGCTGCAGGGCGCCGGACGTCCGGCCGCGATAGATCCGATACCCTTCGACGTCGAACTTCCGGAAGTTCGGATCATACAGGGCGTTGGTCGGATCGCTCGCGATGGCGAAATAGGGATCGCCACCGGTGACCGGATCTTCGGTCGGGCTCTTCTGCCACACCACGGTCACCTGATTGTCGCCGGGGATGAGGAAGAACGTCGGCGCCGCGGGCGCGAAGGGGAGCAGGAACTTCGCGTCGAATACCGCCTGCGCCTTCAGGGCCTTGTCGAGGAGCGACCGCGGCACGGACCGCACTTCGTTCTGCTCGATCC
Organism: Gemmatimonadales bacterium; assembly: GCA_036270745.1. Classification (GTDB taxonomy): domain Bacteria; phylum Gemmatimonadota; class Gemmatimonadetes; order Gemmatimonadales; family GWC2-71-9; genus 40CM-2-70-7. The sequence continues at coordinate 10,609 of DATBBZ010000079.1, forward strand.
GGCCGTCGGCGTTGTCGTCGTTATACCCTATCTCGCCCATGATCGTCTCGATCGGGCGGACGCTGTTCGGATGCGCCGCGAGCGACTCGGCCGGCAGAGCGAATCCCGGCTGCAGGTCTGTGCTGCTCTGGGCGGCCGCCAACGTGGCGTTGTTGACCGGGGGCCCATTCAAGTAGGCCACCACGATCGTGGACGACTGCCCCGGCTTCAACTGGAACGGACCCGACGATTCGAAGAACCGGGTGTCCACCTTTGCCTGCCAGAGCACGCAGTAGTGGAGCGCCAGCTGGTTGCCCTGGTTGGTGCAGGGTAGGTCACCCTTCCCCGGACTCGAGGTGCCGCTCAAATACCGGTACAGCTGCTTCACGCCCACCGGGTCAGGGTAGCCCGTGGACCCGTTGACCGTGTTCGAGAAGATCGTGATGCCGAACTCTTTCCCGGTCAGGGTATCGACCGGGGACTTGAGGTACTTCACCGCCGTGAAGCCAGGCGCTTGCGCGAACGTCGGACCCGTGAAGATGTTGGTCGGGTACGCGCCCGGCGTGGCGGTCCACGACGGCTCGAAGAACGGCGCTTCGTAACACACGCCCATCGCGAACGGAAAGAGCGGCGTCGAATAGTTGTTGGAGACGTTGTCCGTGCCGACGTCGCAGTCTTCGAAGAACGCCGCGAACAGATGTTCGAATGTGTACCCATGCACCGGGATCGTGACGCCGAAGGCGGCGTCGTTGTCCTGCTGGAACTGCGCCCCCAGGGCCGCCAAGTTAGCGCGATACGCCGGGTCCGGGTTCGTGCTGGTCGCGTTGTTGTAGTCGTTCGGATCCGACGACGTCACGTTCGTAAAGGTGTACACGAAGTACATAATGTCTTCATTGCCCGACGGATAGTTCCACGCCATGCCGCGGACGTCCACCGCTACCCCCATGGGGTGCGTGCGACCGCCCAAATGGCTCGGGGAGCCGTCCCAGGACCGGAACCACAGATCTTCCTGGGAGACCGAGTTCCGTCCGAGGAGGACGGAGTTGTAGACGGCCGTATCGGTGACGATGCCGTCCGATGGCCAAGCCGCCTGGTCGCCCGCGTCGAGCGAGCTGTACACGAGCGTAATCGGCGAGCCGTCCTGCTGGTCACCCCGGGGGTCCATGAAGAACGCCCCGATGGTGTCCCCAGCCCACGCGAACCCGGCGCCGGGCGGAATCACCGCGCCCAACTGCAGACCGGAGTTGAAGATGTAGGAGTCCGGCGTGCCCTTCGGCCAGAAGCCGCCTTCGCCGACACCGGAGCCGTTGGGCGCCGTGCAGACCTCGCCGACATTGATCACCGGGCAGAACTGGTTGTTCACGTTCATGTTCTGGAACACCAACGCGAACAGATTCGAGCCCGCCCGCTTCACGCCAGGCTTGGGCTTGGCCGCCGCCGGTGTCCCGGCCGCGACCACCAGGGCCGTGACGGCCAGCACCAGGCGGGCTCCGCGAGTAAACCACGATTGACGCATGATCATTCCTCGGTAAGAGACCGTGGGTGGCGCCGCCCGAAGCGACGCCACCCGTCAGAATCCCGTCTTAGAACGCCAACTCGAAGCCGAACCGCACTTGGCGCGGCGTCCCGTTGAATACATACGGACCGTCGAACTGCTGGTAGTACGTGTTCAGGGCGGCGGTCTGCTCGGCCACGGTGTACGTCCCGTCGCCGTTCCCGAACCGCTTCTCGGCCCGCGACAGCTCGACGCAGTCCACTACCTGGCCCAAGCCGGCGGTCCAAGTGCCGCAATGCGCCAGGCTGATCGAGCCGTCCGGGTTCAAGGCCCCGTTGTTCTTGGCCTCGTTCGACAACGTCACGAACTCGTTTTGGATTGTCCGGCTCTCAAACACGGAGTTCGTGACATCGTTGGTCTCGGC
>DATBBZ010000080.1:0-4510 GCA_036270745.1 Gemmatimonadales bacterium
CGAGTCGGCCGTGATGCCGGGCCGGGGGGCCGGGTGAATCGACGCGGTGCCACTGCGGGGAATCGCGACCAGCAGCACGAGACCGAGGACCGCCGCGCCGGCGACGATCCACGGGAGACGCTTGGCGCTCAGAGACGTTCGAGAGTGCGCAGCACATCCGACCCGTAGAACAGCCGGATGTACTTGGTCTGAATGGCCGTCAGGCGTCGCACCGCCCACGACAGGTGTACGAAATGCGGCTCGACGGGGGCCCGCATCGGATGCATTCCCACCTCTTCAGGCAGGAGATTGCCTTTCCGCGTGTTACAGGACGAACACGCGGTGACCACGTTCGTCCACGCGTTCGAGCCACCCCGGGAGAGGGGCACCAGGTGGTCCCGGGTGAGGCACTCGCGGTCCCGTAGATCGCGCTGGGTACGGCCACAGAACTGGCAGCGGTACTCGTCGCGGGCGAACAGGAAGGTGTTGGTGACCTGGCGGCGGAACCGGCGCGGCACGTGCACGAACTTCACCAGGCGGATGACCGCGGGGCGCGGCAGGCGCAGGCGCTCGGAGCGGATCACGGCATCGTGGTCCGCTTCGACGATCTCGGCTTTCCCGTCGATCACAAGGCGCAACGCTCGTCGCACCGGCACCATGGTAAGGGGCTCGAACGACGCGTTCAGGGCCAAGCAGCGCAAACAGGCTCCCCCGTCAAAAAATTGCCACCTCAACACACCAACACTGGGGTGGCAACGGTATGCTACACGACAAGTTACGTGCGAGCAAGGCGGGGGGCCTAAGTGGTGGGAACGAACCCCTTCCGAAGTTCGTCGATTTGGGCATCGACCGATGCCCGGGATGCTCCGCCCGGCGTGGAGCGCCGCTCGACCGAGTCCTCAAAGGTCCCGAGCCGCGCCAGGGCGCCCGGAAGCTCCGGATGGATGTCGCGCGCTGTTGCCTGCGACACCCGGTCGATCGCCACGCCGGCCTTCTCTGCTTCCCGCACCAGCCGGCCGACGATGCCGTGGCTTTCGCGGAACGGAATCCCCGCTTCGACCAGGAGGTCGGCGAGGTCAGTGGCCCGGAGGGAGGCATCGAGCGCCCCGGCCATGCGACCGGCGTCGACCTGCAGCGTGCCGAGGGCGCCGGAGAGCGCGGGGAGAACGGCGGTGAGGGTGTCGAAGCCGTCGAACAGGAGGGCTTTGTCTTCCTGGAGGTCCTTCTGATAGCCCGCGGGAATGCCTTTGAGCATCGAGAGCAGCGCGATCAAGTCGCCTTGAAGCCGGGCCGCCTTGGCGCGGGTGAGCTCGAACACGTCGGGGTTCCGCTTCTGGGGCATCAAGCTCGATCCGGTGCTGAACGCATCCGAGAGCTTCACGAAGCCGAACTCGGAGGACGCGTACAGGATGATCTCGGCGGCGAGGCGGGAGAGGTGCACGCCGATGAGCGAAATGGCGAAGAGCGCCTCGGCCACGAAATCGCGGTCACCGGTGGCGTCCAGCGCATTCGCCGAAATCGTGCGGAAGCCGAGCGCCTCCTTGAGCAACACGCGGTCCACCGGAAATCCCGAGCCGGCCAGGGCGCCGGAGCCCAGTGGCAACTCGGCCACGCGGCGCCGGGCATCGGCCAGGCGCTGCCGGTCACGCACCAGGGGCCAGGCGTGGGCGAGCAGGACATAGGCCCACCGCAGGGGCTGGGCGCGCTGCCCGTGGGTGTATCCGGGCATCAGTTCGCCGACACCTTCGGCGGCCCGCGCCACGATGGTACGGCCCAGGGCGATGAGGTCGGCGTCGAGCTGGTCGATGGCGTCGAGGGTCCAGAGCCGCAGGTCGGTGGCGACCTGGTCATTGCGGGAGCGGCCGGTGTGGAGTTTGCCCGCGACGGCACCCACCTCTTCGTACAGAAGGCGCTCGACCAGGGTATGGACGTCCTCGTCGGGCGCGCCCACGGCGGCTCCGTCCGCGAGACGTTCCGCGACGCGATCGAGCCCCTCGAGCAGCTGAATCTCCTCGACCGCCGAGAGCACCCCGACGCGGCCGAGGGCGTGAACCCACGCCTTGCTGGCCGCGACGTCCTGGGGCCAGAGGCGGTGGTCGACCGGCAGGGAGCGGTTGAGCGCGTCCAGCGCCTCGGCGGGCCCTAACGCGAAGCGCCCGCCCCACATCTGGTGAGCGGGGCTGGGCGCCTCCTGTGGTGCCTTGCCTTCCGCCATCAGTCGGCCGCGGCTCCGATTTCCCGCTGCCGCTGGGTCTCGAGGCCGGCGGAAATCTTCGTCGCCAAGCCGTACAAGTGGATGAAGCCCTCGGCGTCCTTCTGGTTGTAGACGTTGTCCTTGCCGAAGGTGGCGTACGACGGCTGGTAGAGCGCGTAGGGGCTCTCGCGGCCGGCCACGGTGATGCCACCCTTGAAGAGCTTGAGCCGGGCGGTGCCGGTGACCCGCTGCTGGGTGCTGTTCACCGCCGCGTCGAGCGCCTCGCGCTCGGGGGTCCACCACCGGCCGTCGTACACCAGGTCCGCGTAGTGCAGGGCCAGCTCGTCCTTCATCTTCAGGGTCCGGCGGTCGAGCACCAGCTGCTCCAGCTCGCGATGCGCGGCGTAGAGGAGGGAGCCGCCCGGCGTCTCGTAGACGCCACGCGACTTCATGCCCACCAGCCGGTCTTCCACCACGTCGGCGCGGCCGATGCCGTGCTCGCCGGCGATCTCGTTCAGGACTTCGAGGAGCTGGACGGGGCCCAGGGCCTCACCGTCCACCGTCACGGGAAGCCCCGCGTCGAACCCGATCTGGACCAGCTGCGGCCGGTCGGGCGCCGTGAGCGGGTCCCTGGTCATCACGAAGATGTGTTCGGGTGCCTCGACGGACGGGTCCTCGAGGATCCCGCCTTCGTGCGAACAGTGCCAGAGATTGCGGTCGGTGGAGTACGGCTTCTCGAGCGTCGCCTGAATCGGGATGTTGTTCGCCCTCACATACGCGATCAGCTCCTCCCGGCCCTTGAAGGTCCACTCCCGCCAGGGCGCGATGACCTTGAGGTCGGGAGCCAGCGCGGCGTAGGTCAGCTCGAAGCGGACCTGATCGTTCCCCTTGCCGGTGCACCCGTGCGCCAGCGCCTGAGCACCCGCGCGCCGGGCCGCGGCCACCTGATGCGCCGCGGTGATGGGCCGCGCCATGGAGGTGCCGAGAAGGTAGGTGCGCGCATAGATCGCGCCGGCCTTGAGCGTGGGGAAGACGAAGTCCTTGACGAACGGCTCACGCAGGTCTTCGATGACGCAGTCCACCGCGCCCGAGCGCTTGGCCTTCTCCACCAGCCCGTGCAGCTCGCCCCCGCCCTGCCCCACGTCCGCGGCGAAGCACAGCACGCGGGCGCCATAGGTGTCGCGGAGCCAGGGGAGAATGGCCGACGTATCGAGACCGCCGGAATACGCGAGGACGACGAGAGGACCCATCAGGACGCCACCCGAGTTGGAGGTTTATGCATCGCGATGCATAAACATACAGGGGGTGCGGTCGGGCGCAAGGCCGGCCAACGCCGGCTACGGCAGTCCGGCGAGCTCCTGCACGCGGGTCTGGATGGCGCGGCGGGCGCGCTCACTCTTCGTGATCACAAGGATGGCGTCGTCCCCCGCGATGGTGCCGATGATCTCGGTCCAGCCGGAGCCATCCACGGCGACGGCCAAGGGCTGCGCGGCGCCGGTCGCGGTTTTCAGCACCAGCAGCGGCCCGACACCGTCGACGGAGACGAGCATGGTGGGGAGCAGCTGCTCCAGATGCGGCCGAGGCGCGGCGCCGACTTCATCGGGGGGCGAGTAGTAGGAAGCGCCATCGGGCGCCGACACCTTGGCGAGCCCCAGCTCCCGGATGTCCCGGGACAGCGTCGCCTGCGTGACATCGAACCCCTCCGCGGACAGGAGCTCGCGGAGCTGCTCCTGACTGCCCACGGTGTCGCGGCGGATCACTTTGAGAATGGCGGCGTGGCGCTGGGTTTTCATTCGCGGGTAAATGTATCCCTCTCAGGCCCGGTGCACGATGCGGCCCGAGACAAGGGTCACTAAGACGGTTAGACGGTTAGATGGATAGTCCGCGAGGATTGCCAGGTCCCCCTGTTTTCCAACTTCCAACGACCCAATCATCTTTTCCATGCAGAGGGCCCGGGCCCCCTCGAAGGTCAGCATCCGCAGGGCGTCCTCCCCCTCCAGACCCGCGGCCCTCCCCTCCGCCCAGAGGTCCAGCGCCCCGACACTGACGACTGAATCGGTCCCGAGGCCGACGGGGACCCCCGCTCTCCTCAGCTCCGCGAGGGGGGCCGTGCCGTGGCCGTGGGCGCGATTGGAGAGCGGACAATGGGCGACCCCCACCGTGGCGTCCGCGAGTGTCGCAATGTCACGCGCGTCGAGCTGGATGGCGTGGATACAGAGTGTGCCGCGTCTCAATACGCCCAACCGATGCAGCAGCTGGACGGGGGACATCCGATGCGCTTCCACCGGAATGCCGCGATCGCCCCAGGCAGCCGCGAATGGCCCCTCCCCGTCCCGC
>DATBBZ010000081.1:0-2467 GCA_036270745.1 Gemmatimonadales bacterium
GGTCGTCACCAACGTGCTGGTCGTGGTGGCGGCCGTGAGCTCAATTCTCCTGAAGGGGGTGAGGGCCCCCACGCAGACGGCGGGGTAACGTATGCGCGGGGCGTTCCTGCTGGCCGGCTTGGTCGCCGTGGGTTGCGCGGAGAGCGCGGGCCCCGCGGCGCCCGGACGCACCTTCCGCATGGGCTTTTCCGCCATTCCGCCGCGCAACGACAGCACCATCGTCATCGCCGCCATCGACAACTGGGCGAAGCACGCCGACGCAGCCATCATGCACGTCTCACCCCCCTGGGCCGCCATGTTGGCCGGCCACTCGCCCACCGGGCTGGTCGACACCCTCGAGGTACCGCTCGCCAATTACTTCCGCTCCAAGGGCCTGTCGGTCGTTTTCACGGTCGACGCGACCGATGGCCTGGATCGCTCCGCGGAGGCCCCGGAGCTGGTAGCCGCGGGACGCAGCATCACCGACACGATGATCCAGCGTCTCTACCGGGAGTGGACCTTCGCGGTCGCCGCGAAGATCAAGCCCAACTATCTGGGGCTCGCGGCCGAGACGAACCTGATCCGCGCAGCCGCGCCCGATTCGGTCTATCAGGCGGTGGTCACCATGACCAACGCGGTGGCGGGAGAGATCCAGGCGGCCGGGCTGCCGAGCACCCTGTACGTGAGTATCCAGGTCGAGGTCGCTTGGGGCCGCCTCTCAGGGCCGGCGGGGCCATACCAGGGTATCGCGACCGATCTCACTGATTTTTCGTTTGTGCACGCGATCGGGCTCTCCAGCTACCCCTACCTGGCCGGGTTCGCGGTCCCGGACTCCCTGCCCCTCGACTACTACAGCCGCATCGTGCAGGGCACGTCGTTGCCGGTGCTGGTGGTGGAGGGTGGGTGGCCGTCGGTAGCGGTCGGGACGTTCTCATCGACGCCCGCCATGCAGGCGAGGTACATCGACCGGCAGGAGCGGATACTGGATAGCGCGCGGGCGGTCGGGGTGTTCCAGCTGACGTTCTACGATCTCGATCTCAGTGCCGACCCACCACCTCCAGGCTCGATTCTTCCCCTCTTCACCCATCTGGGGCTGGCGGACAGCGCTGGGCACGCGAAGGTCGCGTTGACGAGCTGGGACCGGATCCGGGCACGCCGGCAGCTGCCCGGGTTCTAAAATCCAAGGGGGGAGCGCCGCCGAGGCGGTGCTCCCCCCAAGAACCCTGCTCGGAATGCTTAGAAGCTCAGCTCAAATCCAAACCGGACCTGCCGGGGCAGATCGTTGAACCCGTACGGACCATTGAACAGCTGGTAGAACGAGTTCAGGGCGGCGGTCTGCTCGGCCACGGAGTACGTCCCGTCGCCGTTCCCGAACCGCTTCTCGGCCCGCGAGAGCTCGACGCAATCCACCACTTGGCCCGAGCCGGCGGTCCAGCTGCCGCAATGCGCCAGGCTGATCGAGCCGTCCGGATTCAAAGCCCCGTTGTTCTTGGCCTCGTTCGACAACGTCACGAACTCGTTTTGGATTGTCCTGCTCTCGAACACCGAATTCGTCACGTCATTGGTCTCGGCGAACAGCCCGAGAATGTTCGTGAAGTTCAAGAGATTCCGGATGTCCGCGAACGCCGTGACGTTCATCCGGCCGAACTTCAAGCCCTTGTTGATCCGGAGGTCGAGATACTTGACCCACGGCGTCGAGGCGGAGTTGATGTCCCCCGCCTGCGCCGCGACCAGGCCGAAGTTCGTGCCCGGCGCCGTCTGGCCGTTCCCACCGTTGACGAGCGGCGTGTAGGGCAGACCCGAGAGCACCCGGAACGTCGCAAAGGCGCTGACGTCCTTGAAGATCGAGCCCATCGTCGTCCCCTGGCGCCAGCCCTGCGGCACCGTGAGGGAGATCGCGCCCGCAATGTTGTGCGTCCGCTGATCGTTGATCGCCCGCGCCTGCTCGGCCGGCGGAATCACCTGGCCGGTGATACCTGAGGTGGACCGGGCGTTGGTGTTCAGATAGCTGTTCGGGTTCGAGCCCGTCCCAGCCGCGACTTCGTAGGTGTACGCGAGGGTCGCCTGCAGCCAGTTGCCCAGCCGCCGGTCGATCTTCATGTCGACCCCACGGTCATACCCGAAGTCGGCGTTGGTCAGCGAGTTAATCGAGAGCTGGCGGCCCGGGTTGGTCGGATCGTTATAGGCGAAGATCCGGAACGACAGGTCGGACTGCTTGCTCTTGTTGTATGCGGCCACGTCGATCACGAAGTCGGGATTGAACGCGTGCCGCACGCCGAACTCGAACAGAATGGTCTTGCCGAACCCGACATCCCGGCCGAACGCATCATTCGCGTTCGAGTTGGTCAAGTCGGTATTGATCCCGCCCAACAGCGTACCGAGATCAGGCGACTGCACCTGGTGCGAATAGGACAGGTGGAAGTCGGTCTGATCGGTGATCGGGAACGACACCCCGATGCGGGGGCTGATGGTCGTGTGCGCCACCCCC
>DATBBZ010000082.1:0-4595 GCA_036270745.1 Gemmatimonadales bacterium
ATCCACTTGCACCACCTGCAGCTCTTCACGGATCGAGACGAGCTCGGACAGGGCCTCCTTGTGCACCTGGGTCCACTGGCCCTCGTCGTACTCCCCGACCGCATGACGGAGCTCCGCCTCCGAGAGCGCCTCGGCGGCGTCGGCTTCCTTCTCCTGCAGGTCCTTCAGCACCTGGCGGCGTTGCGCGATGACCTCCCGCGCCGCCTCCATGTGGTTCTTGAGTTCCTTGATGACGGTGATGAGACGGGTTTCGTAGTCGGAGCGGACACGCCCCCGCACGGCGGCGGGCGTAGCATCCGCCGCCGCGTCGATGCGGGCAATCCAGGATTCGAGTTGCCGCCGCTCCTCCAGCAGGCGCTGGATCGCGACAGTGCCTTTGGAAGGCGTTTTGGCCATCAGGGCGCTCCAACTACGTGTAAGGACCGATCAGCCCGGAAGATACAAACCTAGGGCGTATCGTGCACGATACGGCCGGCCACCAGGGTCATCCGGACCCGCCCCGTCACCCGGCGGCCCCCGAAGGGCGAGTTCCGGCTCTTGGAGTGAAACTGGGCCGGGTCCACCGTCCAGGGCTGGGTGACGTCCAGCACGCAGACGTCGGCCACTGCCCCGATCCGGAGGCCTCCTCCCGGGAGGTGGAAGGCCCGAGCCGGAGCCGAGCTCATCCGGTTGATCAGCTCGGGCAAATTCAGCACCCCACCCTCCACCAGCTCCGTGTGCATCACACCGAAGGCCGTTTCCAGGCCGATGATCCCGAAGGGCGCGTCGTCGAACGCGGCGTCCTTTTCATCGTAGGCGTGGGGCGCGTGATCGGTGGCGATGCAATCGATCACGCCCTCCGCGAGCCCCTGCCGGAGCGCCGCCACGTCGGCCGCCTCCCGCAGCGGAGGATTCATCTTGGCGTGGGTGTCGTAGCCCTCGCAGGCGTGATCGGTCAGCGTGAGATGGTGCGGCGTCGCCTCCGCGGTCACGCGGACGTGCCGCTCCTTGGCGCGGCGGATCAGCTCGACCGACCCCTGCGTCGACATGTGACACAGGTGCACGTGACCCCCCGTCAGCTCGGCGAGCAGAAGGTCGCGCGCAACCATGATCTCTTCCGCCGCCGCCGGGATCCCCTTGAGGCCGAGGCGGGACGAAACGAGCCCCTCGTGCATGACGCCGCCCGCGAAGAGCGTCGGCTCCTCGCAGTGGTCGGCGACCGGGATGTCGAAGGTCCGCGAGTACTCGAGCGCGGTGCGCATCAGGTGACTCGAGGCGACAGGCTTCCCGTCGTCGGACACCGCGACGGCCCCGGCGCCCACCATTTCACCGAACTCGGCGAGCATCTCGCCCCTCTGCCCCACCGACACCGCGCCGATGGGATAGACCCGCGCGAGCCCCGCGCGGACCGACTGGCGGACGATGAAGCCCACCGCCGCCTGGTTGTCGGTCACCGGATCCGTATTCGGCATGGCGCACACAGCCGTATACCCGCCCGTCACTGCGGCGCGTGCGCCGCTGGCGACGGTCTCTTCGTCTTCGTTACCCGGTTCGCGGAAATGCACGTGGACGTCCACGAGCCCCGGCGCGACGATCATCCCCTTCACGTCGCGAGTCTCGGCTCCATCCGGCGCGCCGAGTCCCTGGCCGATCCCGGCGACTTTGCCGTCCTGCACCAGGAGGTCCGCCACCTGATCGATGTCGCGGCTCGGATCGATGACCCGTCCGCCCTTGAGGAGGAGGGGCCGGTTCATTCCGCGCCTCCGGAGCGCTTGGCCGCGTCGGCCAGCTCGGGTTTGCCGCCCGCCAGCAGATAGAGCACCGCCATCCGGATCGCCACGCCGTTCGTCACCTGCTCGAGGATCACGCTGTGCGGTCCGTCGGCCACGCGGCTGTCGATCTCCACGCCGCGGTTCATCGGTCCCGGATGCATGATGGTGATGTCGCGTTTGGCCGCCGTCAGCCGCTCTTCCGTCACCCCGAAGACGCGGTAGTACTCGCGGAGCGAAGGAATGAACCCCTTCTCCATCCGCTCGAGCTGGAGCCGGAGCACGTTGAGCACGTCGGCCCACTCCATGGCGGCTTCGATCCGGTCGAACATCTGGACCCCCAACTCCTCGATCCCGCGCGGCATCAGCGTGCGCGGACCGCAGACGCCCACCTCGGCGCCGAGCTTGGTGAGTCCCCAGATGTTGGACCGGGCGACGCGGCTGTGCAGGATGTCACCGACCAGACAGACCTTGAGTCCTTCGATCCGTCCGTGACGATCCCGAATCGTCAGGAGGTCGAGCAACCCTTGCGTCGGGTGCTCGTGCTTGCCGTCTCCGGCGTTGATCACGTTGGAGCGGATCCGCGACCCCAGGAACTGCGCCGCACCGGACGATCCGTGCCGGATCACCACCATGTCGATCCGCATCGCTTCCAGGTTCCGGGCGGTATCGACGAGCGTCTCGCCCTTCGAGACCGACGACCCCGAGGCCGCCACGTTCACGGTGTCGGCCGAGAGGCGCTTTTCTGCGAACTCGAACGAGATGCGGGTGCGCGTGGAGGCTTCGAAAAAGAGATTGACGATGGTTTTCCCGCGGAGCGCCGGAACCTTCTTGATGGGGCGCTCCGAGACCTCTTTGAACGGCTCCGCGGTATCGAGAATCAGCCGGATTTGTTCGGGCGCGAGGTGCTCGAGGCCGACCAGGTCCTTCCCCAGAGTCATCACGTTCCCGTCCCCCGCACCACGCTCACCTCGTCCTTGCCGTCCAGCTCCTGAACCGACACGTCCACCCGGTCCTTCGGACCCGTCTTCACGGCTTTGCCGACCACGTCCGCCGCGATGGGCAACTCCCGGCCACCGCGGTCCACCAGCACGCAGAGGGAGATCCGCGCCGGCCGGCCGAAGTCGGCGAGCTCATCGAGCGCCGCCCGCACCGTCCGTCCCGTGTACAGCACATCGTCCACGATCACCACATGGCGGTCCGAGAGATCGCCCGGGATGCGGGTTTCTCCGATCACCGGCTTGGGACCGACGGTTTCGAGATCGTCACGGTAAAGGGTGATGTCAAGCGCACCGCGCGGGATAGAGACCCCCTCATCCTTTTCGATCATCTGGGCCAGCCGCTCGGCCAGCTCCACGCCACGCCGCTGAATGCCGATGAGCACCAGTTGATCGGCGGCGGGGGCCAGCTCCAGCACTTCGACCGCCATACGCTGAAGCGCCCGCGCGAAGGCACGGGCGTCGAGGAGAATGCTGCGATCGTTGTGGGGGGTCATTCCGAGCGTGAAAGCTAACTAGGGGACCACCGGGGTCAACGGCGGGGCACCCGCGAGCACCGCCTGCACGTTCGCGACCGCCGTCTCGGCCATTTTCCGCCGGGTGCTGAGCGTCGCCGAGCCGATGTGCGGAAGGAGGACGGTCCGGGGAGCGGCTCGAAGGCGGGGGTGGATTTCGGGCTCGTCCGTGAACACGTCGAGTCCCGCGGCACCGAGGCGCCCCTCCTCCAGCGCGATGGCCAGCGCCTCCTCCCGGACCAGCTCCCCGCGGGACGTATTGATGAGAATGGCGCCCGGCTTCATCAGGCTGAGCGTGTCCTGATTGATCATCCCCTGGGTCTCGGGTGTCTTCGGGACGTGCAGGCTCACGACGTCGCACTCCCGCAGGAGCGGCTTCAGCTCGAGCCGCCTCGCGCCGGTGGCCTGCTCGAACTCCGGCCTGGGTGTCCGGGACGCATATCGGACCTTCATGCCGAATCCCAGCGCCCGCTTCCCCACCCCCTGTCCGATGCGCCCCGCGCCGACGATCCCGAGCGTCGCGCCCTCCAGCTCGAGGCCGAGGAGAAGCTGGGGGTGCCAGCCCCTCCATTCGCCGGTTTTCACCAGCTCAACACCCGCGAGCAGGCGGCGCGCACACGCCAGAATGAGCGCCCAGGTGAGATCGGCCGTGGCCGCCGTCAGCACGTGGGGCGTGTTGGTCACGATGACGTGGCGCATCTCCGCGGCAACCAGATCGATGTTGTTGTAGCCCACGGCGCAGTTGGCGACGATCCGCAGCTGGGGCAGGCGCTTGAACTCCATGCCCCCCATCCAGCGGGAGAGCAGCGGAACGGCCGCGACGAAGTCGCCCGCCGGAGTCGGCTCGTCGGCGCGCAGCCACGTGACCTCCAGACCGTCCAGGAGTGACGTATCGATCAACTCCCGGAGCTCGGTCGCAACCAGCACCGGGAATCCGCTCACGCCGCTCCCCGCCGCAACTTGCCGCGATCCACTTTTCCGAGATGCGTGCGCGGCAGGGCGTCCACGAACGAGATTTCCCGAGGAGTCTTGAACGGCTCGAGCCGTTCGCGCACGAAGGCCTTCAGCTCCTCGGCCAGATCGGCCCGTCGCTCGAGCGTGACGACATAGGCGTGGGGTTTGACCAGCCCACCGTCACCCGTCACTCCCACCACCGCGGCCTCACGCACCGCCGGATGCTGGAGCAGGCAGCTCTCAACCTCCTGCGGGGACAGCCACTTCCCCGAGACCTTGAGCATCTCGTCGGCGCGTCCGTGATGGGTGAAGTAGCCCTCCGCGTCCCGCGAAACGAGATCCCCACAGACCACCCAGTCGCCCCGGAACGTGCGCTGCGT
>DATBBZ010000083.1:0-6511 GCA_036270745.1 Gemmatimonadales bacterium
AAGATGCTGTCAGGTCTCCTGTATCCCACCAAAGGGTCGGTGCAGGTGGTGGGGTTCAATCCGTGGACGGGCGGCTCCGAGTTCAAGAGACAGATCACCCTGGTCCTCGGCCAGCGGCAACAGTTGGTGTGGGACCTGCCCCCTATTGAGACGTTCGTCCTGAACCGCGCGATCTATGACATCTCCCACGCGGACTACAAGGAACGCCTCGACGAGCTGACCAAGCTCCTGGACTTGGGCGCCATCCTCGATAAGCCGGTCCGCCAACTGTCCCTCGGTGAGCGGATGAAGTGCGAGCTCGCCGCGGCGCTCCTTCATCGTCCTTCCGTGCTCTTTCTCGACGAGCCCACTCTGGGGCTCGACGTCACCGCGCAGGAGGCGATCAGGCGCTTTCTCCTGGCATACCGTGACCGGCATGGCGCCACGATCCTCCTCACTTCGCACTACATGCAGGACGTGACGGCACTCGCGTCGCGGGTCCTGATGATCAACCGGGGCAAGCTGCTCTACGACGGCGAGCTGGACGCCCTCGTCGCCCGTATCGCGCAGGCCAAGCGCTTGGAGGTGGTACTTCAGCAGGACGTGGAGGACGAGGTGCTGCGGCGCTTCGGGGATCTCAAGGAGCACCGGTTCCCCAACGTGGTGCTCGAGACCCCCCGTGAGCGCGCCGCGGCGACCAGCGCTCGCCTCCTGGCCGAGCTGCCGGTGGCCGACATTTCGATCACTGATCCGCCGATCGAAGAGGTGATTCAGCGGGCCTTCGCCATGGGCGCCGAAGACGGTGATTAGAGTCTGGACGAGGCGCTATGGCGCCCTGATGCGCAACGCGTGGCTGGTCGACCTCCAGTACCGCGTGTCCATTGTGCTCTGGATCATGTGGGGCGTCATGGAGCCCGCCATCGCACTCGGCATCTGGTGGTCGATCGCGGGGCAGGGCTCGGTGGGCGGGTACACCCGGACCGATTTCGCCCGGTACTTCTTCGCGCTCACGCTGATCAACCAGCTCACCATCGCGTGGGATTCCTGGTACCTGGACCGCTGGATCCGCGAAGGGGACCTGAACTTCAAATTGCCCCGGCCCGTCCATCCGGTGCACGAGGCCATCGCGGACAACATCGCGTACAAGGCCCGGAGCGCCACGACGCTCCTGGTCATCTGGGTCTCCGTCTCCCTCGTGTGGCCCGTCGTGCGCATGCCCTTCGCGCCGAAGACGGTCGCGATCACGGCGGTCGCCGTGGTGCTTGCGGCGATGCTGCGATTCTTGATCTCCTTCACCACCGGACTCCTGGCGTTCTGGACCACGCGGGCTACGTCCATCATGGAGCTCCACGCGGGGATCTCGCTCTTTCTCGCGGGCCGGATTGCGCCCCTCTCGCTGCTCCCGCCCGTCGTCGCCGGCGTCGCGAGCTGGCTCTGGTTCCCGTACATGCTCGCGTTTCCCGTGGACGTCCTCACGGGCGTGACCAAGGGGCCTGATCTCTGGGTGGGTTTCCGGGGTCAGCTGATCTGGATCGCCATCTGGCTGGTGCTCTGCCGCACGGCCTGGAAGGCCGGCATCAAGCGCTACGGAGCCGCGGGCGGATGAGAGTCCTCGCCGCCCTCTGGAAGCTGAACGCAGCCGAAGAGCTCCAGTACCGGGCCAACTTCGTCGCGTCGTTCGCGAGCACGTGTTTCTACCTGCTCACCGCGCTGCTTACGCTGTCACTCTTTTTCCGTCATGCGACCAGCCTGGGGGGATGGGACTTCTGGGAGGTCGTCGTACTCCTCGGCGTGTTCAACGCGTTGTCTGGCCTGGTCGAGGCCATTCTTCGCCCCGGGATCGGCGACCTCGCCGCACAGGTCCGCTCCGGGAATCTCGATCTCGTGCTGTCGCGCCCTGTAGACGCGCAGGTGTTCGTGACCTTCCGACATATCGACATCTGGCGCCTGGCCGACATCCTCCTGGGGCTCGGGGTCTCGGCGTACGCGCTCGGGCACCTCGGTCACTTCCCGACCGCTGTCCAGGTCATCGCCTTCTTCGTGACCTTCGTCGCGGCAGCGATGGTGGTCTATGCGATCTGGGTGACGCTGATGAGTCTCGCGTTCTGGTTCGTGTCGGTGGAGAACATCGCGACGTTGTTCGACGCGGTCTTCGAAGGGGCGCGCTACCCGGTCTCGGCGTACCCCGCGGCGCTGCGGTTCCTGTTCTTCTATCTCCTGCCTATCGCCTGGACCACGACGATTCCGGCCTCGGCGCTCACGGGCCGTTTGCGTCTGCCGACGGCTCTCGCGGCGACAGGAGTGGGGATCGCGGCGCTGGTGTTCTCGAGACTGCTGTGGCGGGCCGCGATTCGGCGGTATACGGGAGCGAGTTCATAACCCAAGGAGACTCCGATGTACCTGATCCGCGAAGTGATGTACTGCAAGCCGGGCAAAGTCCGGCCGCTGGTCGAGAAGTTTCTGGCGATGTCGAAGCTCAGCGAGAAGCTGGGAATGGGCAAAATGCGCATCATGACCGACGTCGCGGCTGAGCGGTATTGGACGCTGGTGGGGGAGATGGAAGTGCCGAGTCTCCAGGCGTTCGAACAGATGATCTCGGGAGCGATGCCGAAGGGTGCGTCCGAGGCCGATATGAAGCAATTTGAGACGATCATGCAGGGCTACCACGACCTGGTGGATATCGGGAAGCGGGAGATCTACAAGATCGAGGGTTGAGGGCGAGGCTTCGCGATGGTCGCCAGCGCCTCCAGCTCGAGGAGGGCCTCCTGATCCTTCGGTCTGCCGGCGGCCCGTTTGGCACGGATCAGAGCTGCCAATGTCAGGACGCGAAAGCGCACGTCGCCGACGTTCACCGGCTCCGATGATCCCGCCACCTCGGCGTACGACCCCACCCCTGGGACCGAAATGAAGCAATCGAGATCTCCCTGGTCCGTTCGCAGCGTCAGCATCGACGTGTGGTGCAGGGTCACCTCATCCATGATGAACGGGAGCCCGGGCTCGATGCCACGGGGGTAGGCATGCCAGCGGCCGAGCCGGATGGCAAGGCGACGGCGGTTCTCGAGGGACGGCTCGTAGCAGATGTCGAGATCGTCGGTGACGCGGCGGGAGCCATGGGCCGCTCCTGCCACGCCGCCGATCACCACGAAGCGGACCTCAGAATCGACCAGCCCTGCGACCATCGATAGGAGGCTCATGCGCGCAGGGCTTGGACGAACTTCCAGTTCTCGTCCAGGCTCTTCAGACGCTCTTCGGGTGTCCGCCCGAGGTTCGCCTCCAGCGCATCGACGTCGATACCGAACTCGCGAGGGGAGACTTTGGTGCGGCGACTGCGCGCCGGTCGGCCAGCCATCCGGGGCGGATACTTCACCACCAGCGCGCACTTGAGCCCAAAATCCGTGAGGTACCGAGGGACGTCGATCTCGAGTTGGGGCATCCCAGGCGCCCCGTAGCGGATGACCTCCTCAGGTCTCCGCAGCGCGTGTCCCGCAACATCCCAGGCCCTTCTGAGATCCATGGAGAAGTAATCGACGAGTAACAACGTGAGCCCCAGCCGGCGTACATCCTCGAGGGGATACTCCATTGCCTTACCGAGCAAATGGCAGGCATTCTGAATCCGCTTCGCCGGGGCGCCGGTGACCTTGGACGCGTAAGCCAGAGTCATGTCATAATATATCTAGTAACTAGACATATTTGCAACCCGGATGAACCCCCTGAGCCTCGCGCGACGTAAGTTCGAGCATGGACCACACGGTGCTGTTGATTGCCCTGATCGTCTGCTGTCTGGTGGGCCTGGCCCTGATCGCCATTGGCCTGCCGGGGATCTGGCTGATGGTGATTGCCGTGATCTCGTATGGCCTGGTGACGAAGTTCGTGGGCGTAGGGGTGATCACGCTTTCCGTGACCATCGTCCTGGCCCTGCTCAGTGAAGTGGCCGAGGCCTATCTGGGGTTCGGACTGGCGAAGAAGTACGGGGGGTCCAAACGTGCGGGGTGGGGTGCGCTCATCGGCGGGCTGGTCGGGGCCGGCATGGGGGTCCCGATCCCGATCATCGGCAGTGTGATCGGGTCCCTCGTCGGCGCCTTCGCCGGAGCTCTCCTCTTCGAGTACCTGGGCCACGGGGACTCGGATAAGGCCTTCAGGGCGGGCTGGGGCGCCCTGCTGGGCCGAGTCGCCGCGACCGCAACGAAGATGGCACTCGGCCTGGTGATTACGGTGATGGCGGTGATCGGGGCGTTGCGGGGGTGACGGGACGTGAGGTACCACGAGAAACGCCGGGGCATGGCCCCGGCGTTAACCCACCCATCACCGCCCCGTTTCAGAACCCGTACTTCAATCCAAAATAGAACGTCTGCCCGTAGTACTCACGCTGGATGTCGTACGCGTGATCGGGCGTGCCGTTGAAGAACCCGAACACCGCGTTGTTGATGTTCAAGACTTGCAGCTGCATTTGCACGTTCGACGTGATGGTCAAGATTGCCGACGCGTCGAACTGCGAATGGGCGTAGAAGTAGTTGTCCCCACTGGCGGTCGTGGTGCCGTCACCGTACCCAGTGATGTTCGCTCCGTTGTAGGTCCAAGCCACCCGCGCCGAGACGAAGCCCTTGTCGTAGGTAATTGATGCGTTACCGATGTCGGGTGCGGTGCGGAGCATGAGTGCCGTACGCCCGGTGGTGGTGTCCACAACGACGCTCGAGCTCACATGGGTCCAGTTCACGTCGAAGCCCAACCCTGACAAGATCCCCGGCAAGAACGTGAGGTGCTGACTCCAGTCCGCCTCGACACCCGTCAGATGGCCGTCGCCACCGTTCTGAGGCTGGGTACCATAATACCCATTGAACTGCGCGTACGGACCGTTGTAAATGAAGTCCTTGTTGCCGATGAAGTCGGAGATCTTCTTGTAGAACACGCCTCCGGAGATCACGCCCCCAGCCGCCGGCAAGTACTTTTCGATCAGGAAGTCAAAGTTCCAGGCGTGCTGGGGCTTCAGGTTCGGATTTCCCGCCGACAGGTTGCTGTACTGATGCTGGAGAAGGGGATCCAGGGTCCCCTGTAGCGATGGGGCGAGATCCGAGTAGTTCGGGCGGGAGATGGCGCGCGTGACTGCGAGCCGCACGTTGGTGTTTTCGTCCACCTCGTAGCGGAGCTGCGCGCTGGGGAAGAAGTCGGTGTAGTTCTGGGCCCCCGTCACGGCGCTCACAGTCGTCGTGTCGCCGGCCGCGTTGGAGGCAGCGACGTGGCCAAGATAGTTTGAGTGCGTCATCTCGATGCGCACACCGAGATTTAGGTGGACCGAGGGGCTCAAGTCCATTGTATTCATGACATAGCCGGCGAAGATGCGCTCTTTTCCGTTGAAGCTCGCCAACGCGTTGCGGACCGTGTCGGTCTGCGTCGTAAAAGCACTGGGGTTGCCGTCCTCGTACGCGTGCGCGACGCCATAATCGGGTACGGGGCCGAGGGGGAAGGCGCCCTTGGGCGCGAGGTACGAGTAGTAGTTGGGGTCCGAGAAGCCGGACAGGGCCTGCGTGAGCAGGAAGGACGGGCTGTTCGCGGAGAACCGAGTGCTCCGGTTGACGTAGTCCTTGCTCTCGTCGCGGAACCGGAGTCCCATCTTGAAGGCGCCGGTCTGGTTCCCCATCAGGTATGACCGCTGAAGGTTGATCTGACCGCCGATGTCGGACCCCGTGGTGAGGCTGTTGCTGGCGTCATATCCGGTGAGGGCGAAGTTGCTCGCGGTGGCGGCGGCGGTCGCTTCAGCAGGAGTGACGTAGTTATACCTCGGCATGGTAATGTTCGAGGCATCGTACTGGATGGTCTCGGCCGGACCGGTATACCCGAACGGGCTGGTCCGGTAGTCGGTGACCGACTGCCTGGTACCGGCGAGGTTGAGCGCGTAGTCCAGGGCCCATTGCCCGTTGTCCTGCTTGCCCCCTGCAGTGACGCCCCACAACTGTTCCTTCGGCGTGCGAAGCTGGACCTCCCGGGTGATTCCGACTCCCGTGCCGAAATGGGTACCACCCGCTCCCGCCGAGTCGTTAGCCGGGTCGAAGGCCACATCATTGACCCAGCGGTTCCCGTAGTTCTCGAAGAGGCTCCACATGCCTTTCACGTACACGGTCGAGTGGTCGCCGAGGCGATAGTCGAGGTCACCACCGATACCGTACCGATTCCGGAAGTAGCTGTAGTCCCGCTGGCTCCATTCCACCGGGAAGGAACGGCCTGCGTTGTCGACGCTCCAGGCCGGCTCGATGTCGTTGATCACCCGATTGAAGCGGTCCAGGGTGCCTCCGATCAGGAAGCCGAGCTTTTGATCCGCGCCGAAGCGGCCACCCCAGGTGAGTTCGCCCTGGCCGGTGGTGTGATCGAGCAGCGTGATGTGGCCGAACTGACCCGAGATGTAGCCGCGGGGTGCTCCCTCCGGCGTCTTCGTCACAAGATTGATCGACCCGCCGATGGCGTTGGCGTCCATGTCGGCCGTCAGGGTCTTCGAGACTTCGATCGCGCCGAGCAGGCCTGCCGGAACGTCGTCGAGCTT
>DATBBZ010000084.1:0-5872 GCA_036270745.1 Gemmatimonadales bacterium
CAGCTCGACCTCCGCCACGATGAAGCCAAAGGCGGGCCAGCCTCCGGACGCGACGACGCGCCGGAACCACTGGCTCGCCTTCGTCGTGTCACCCTTCACCAGGTACCAGTCCCCGATGCCGTAGCTCAACGTCGCGACCGAGATGTCGTCGGTATCGGCAGGCGTGAAGGCGCTGTCGGGGGAAACCTGGGCGCGGTACACCCGCAGGCGCCGGGTGTAGATGATGCTCGTGTGCAGGGAATCCGGATGCCGGTCCAGCAGCGCCTGCGCCTCCGTGCTGTGACCAGCCCGCGAGAGTGACATCCAGAGCCAGTCGGTGGAGCCTGCCCGCTCGCTGGAATCGGGTGCGAACGGAAGTGCGCGAGTGAACGTTCGCACCGCCACCTCGAAGTTCCCCCGAAGGAACTGAATGATCCCCAGGTGATAGAGACAGCCGTAGTCGGTGCTGTCGAGCGAGAGGCCCTTCGTCAGATCCGCGTACGCCTTGTCGAACTCACGAATGGACAGGTACCGGTGGCCGCGCTCCCGGTAGAACGCCGTGTCGTTCGGGGCCAGGGCCAGCCCCTTGGTGTAGGTCGCGATGGCCTCGCGATACTGACGGATCGCGACCTGCGCGGCCGCGAGTCGTCCGATCAGCGCGACGTTCTTCGGGTCCTTCACGAGGGCACTTTCGGCGCGCGCCACGGCTCCCGTGTCTCGTTGGGACTTGTAGGTGAGATACTCGGGCGCTTGGGCCGAGAGGGGCGCGGCGACGAGTATGAACAGGACGGCGAAGGGTTTCATGGTGCCCTCACAGACCAGTGGGCGTTCCGGAACTTCCACCCCGCGGCCTCGCGCTGGACCACTCCGGTGAAATAGCCGCGCTCGTCGACGACGTGTCCGGCGGGGTCCACCTGGACTTCGTGATAATCGGCGCCCACGACGGCGAGGCCCGGCGCGAGGGAATCCACCCGGATCGCGTCGCCCCAGGTGAGGGTGATCCGCGCGATGAAATTCGGGATGCTGTCGATGAGCCGGGCCGCTTCCGCACCCGAGGCGAAGGCCAGCCGGCCCTCCGCCGCCATGAAGAACGTCGAGTCTGTCGAAAACTCCCGGTGCCAGGCAAGCGGGCCGTCGTGCGTCACATCCCGCGCGACTCGAGCCATGAAAATCCGGATACTGTCTGCCAGTCCGGCCGAGCCCGTCGCGGTTGCCGCACCGGCCCTCACGCGCCCCAAGACGAACCGGATGGCATCGATCACGAGCTGCGGCTGATCATCCTGAATGGCGTGCCCCGCCTGTACCGTCACGATGTGCTCGGCGTAGCGCGACCGCTGGGCCCATTCCTCGTGCATCGCGCGCCAGGCCTCATGTCCCACGGCCGTCATGTTCACGTAGGCCGGCTTTGGTGATGGCCGCATGCTGGTGAGCACGGCTAACGGGATATCGGGAAGGGGCTCAAGTCCCTCCACAGTCCCCGCGGCCTGAATCCGCACGGTCTCCCGCGTTTCGTCCCGCTCGGCACCGGGCTTCATCGCCTTCATGACCGTGTCGAAATACGCGCGGAACTGCTCCGGATACTTCGGATCGATCTGTCCCCAGCGCTTCACCTGCTGTTCATGCGTACCGTCGACCAGGACCAGGCCCGCCACGTCGTGCGGGTACATCGACACGTACAGCCGCGAGAGCAGGCCGCCGTACGACCGGGCGACGAGCACGATGGGCCGCGGGACGTGCAGGCTGTCGAGGAGCTGGTGCAGCTCCGTCATTTCCGTGCGTGCCGAGTGATCGCCGGGGCCGGGCTCCGAGTTACCGAGACCGGAGCGGGAGTACACGATGACGCTCGAGAGGTCGGCGGCCCGGTGCCACACCGAATCCCAGTCCTGCCAGGTGTCCCCCAGCCCGGCTTCGAACACGATGGTGGGGGAGCCCGTGCCGGCGCGGACGACCTCGAGCCGGTGGGTGCCGATGTTGACGAGCTGGGGTGTCTGGGCGGCGAGGGCAGCCGGCAGGATGAGGAGTGCGAGAGCGGCTTTCATAGGGTCAGAATTCGAATTGCTCCATCTTCCGGTTTGCGAGCCAGAGGGGAATGACCGTCGCCGCCACACAAATCAGGGCGACCAGAACGGTGCTCCCGATCATCCACGGCGTGATCACCACCGCGTGCCCTTCATACACCGATCGGACATACGGGTACACGATCTGCGACAACCCACCGATCACCGCCGCCAAGAGGGCGATGGTGGTCATCATGAACACCAGTCCACCGAATGACGTCGGGATCTGGGCTGCATTCTCGGTCTCGAACTGGGGATAGAGCGTTCCGAATCCCAGCGCCAAGGCCCCGATCGCCAGGGTCAGCGCCACGATCGTGACCAGACTCAGCACCATCATGAAGGCCGACGCCTGCAGGAGCCAGTTGGTCACGCCGGTGAGAATCAGCGCCAGCACGAGCAGGGGAACGGTCCCCACCCAGTACTTGGACCAGAGCAGGGCCTTCAGGTCCAGGGGTGACGACCGCAGGAGCCACATCTGCCGTCCTTCGAGCGACACCGCGGGGAAAATGAAGCGCGCCGCGATGGAGGTCAGGACGAACCCGGCGAGGCCAAGATTCAGGAACGACACCAGCGTCACCGAGAAGAACCCGACCTGCTCGCCCCGATGCAGAGGGAGGACCTTGATGTTGAAGATGTAGACCACCACGAGCACGCCCAGCAGGATCAGCTGGCTCCACTGTGTGGTGTCCCGGAAAAAGAGCCGGATGTCCTTGAGCACGAATTCCCGCTTCGCCACCGACAGCGGCGACATCACCGCTCCCAGCGACCACTTCCAGAATCCCCCGCGGATGAATCGCTCCGCGCCCTCCTGGGCTTTGGTGAATCCGGTGGCGTAGATCCGCCAATGGAGCATCGCGCCGAGCGCGACGAACGCCGCCGCGGTGCTCCAGAGCAGAATGAGGGGCTGCAGATCGAAGGGACCATGCAGATACCCCATCACCGCCCGCGTCGCCCACTCGCTCGGCATGAACGGCGACGTCGGCGTCCGGAGCACCGCGATGAACTCGAGCAGGTTCCGGAACCCTTCGGGCCGGGCCAACTGCTCAGGTCGGATCATCCGGAACAGCAGAATCACGCCCGCCCCGGCGCCGAGGGCGATGATGGAGAGCAGATCGCGGGTGCGGCGGGCGGGGAAGACGTTGACGAGCACCAGAGTGAGTGCCGAGCCGACGACCGCCGGGAGGACGAGCAGCGGAACCATCACCAAAATGGCGAAGGGCGCGAAGAACCAGCCGCCATGGTAGATCACGCCGTACGCCGCGAGCAGGGGGACCGCCATCAGCGCGACCATCCACGACGAGTTGATGGTCGTCTCGAGGAGCTTCGCGAGGTAGAGTCGAAGCCAGTCGATGGGCGCCGACACCAGTAGATCCAGGTCCTTGGCGAGGAAAAAGCTCGAGAGCGCGGTGATGACATTCGAAAGCACGAGAATCGAGATGAAGGACAGGAGGGCGAGGCCGAGCATTTTGCCCGCCAGAAGCGGGCCGAGCTCTTCGACACCGCGGAAATATCGGAGGATGATATACAGCACGCCGTACACGCCGACCCAAAAGGCGAGACCCACTGCCACGAGGAGTACGGTTTTTCCTCCTCCTCCCTGAGCCCGTCCCTGACGGAACCGTTGAAGCGCGGTTCGCCACTTGGGTTGCAGGACATGGGCCAGCGACGGCTGCTTCACTTGCCAAGCACCTCGGCCAGCTCCTTGGCCTGCACGCCACCGGTGAGCTTGAGGAACAGCTCCTCGAGGCTCGCGTCCCCCGCCTGGTGCTGCCTCCGGATGTCGTCGACGGTGCCCTCGGCCACGATCTTCCCATGCTGGACGATCGCGATCCGGTCACACATCGCCTCGGCCACTTCGAGAGTGTGCGTGCTCATGAGCACGGTGCCGCCGCGGTTCACGAACTGGCGGAAGATGTCCTTCAGCAGTCGCGCGGCTTTGGGATCGAGCCCCACCATCGGTTCGTCCACGACGATCACCGCCGGCCGGTGGATCAGCGCGCTCGAGATGATGAGCTTCTGTCGCATGCCGTGGCTGTACGACTCCACCAGCTCGTCCTTCCAGCTCGACAGCTCGAAGACATCGAGGAGCTCGCTGATGCGGCGCTCTACCACGTCACCATCCTGACCGTAGAGTCCCGCGACGAACCGCAGGAACTCGCCCCCGGTGAGCTTGTCATACACGAAGGGGCGGTCGGGGATGAAGCCGAGCTTCTGTTTTGCGACGAGCGGCGTGCGGTGGACATCGTCGCCATCGAGCAGGACCCGGCCGTCGGTGGGCCGCAGGATGCCGGCGATCATCCGGAGGGTCGTGGTCTTGCCCGCGCCGTTGGGGCCCAGGCATCCGTAGAGGAGGCCCTTGCCCACGGTCAGCGAGATGTGGTCGACCGCGACGAAAGAACCGTAGTGCTTGGTCAGGCCTTCGAGCTGAATCATTGCGCCTCGAGGGTGAGCGTCCCCAGCCGGGTGATCATCACGGCCCGGCGGCCCGGCATCCCGATCAGCAACCGCAGATGGGACGCGTCGGCGGGGAATTGGTCGTCATAGGCATCCACAGGAACCCACTGTCCGAGCCACACCTCCGCCCACTCGGAATAGTAGAAACGGTCCCCGACCCGGCGTACCCCCGCGACCCGCCGCGCCGGCATCCCCACCGAGCGCGCCATAGTAATGAAGAGGGTGTTCACGCCGTCGAGATCGCCCTTCCCCGACGACAACGAGAGGAGCGCTTCGGGCCGGAGGGTCGTGGTATCGTGCCTGGCAGTTTGGGCCACCCAGTGGGTGATCAGTCCGGCGACCTTGATGGGCTCCCGCTCCGGGCCAATGAGCCGCGTCAGCGGGAAGCCGAAGTCCATGGTCGCCACGGGGATCAGCGGCTCGGATTGCAGGGTCCCGGCGAACGCTGTGTCGTGCAGCGGTACCCGGTACCGGGGCACGAGGCTGTCCAGGGGGATCCGTCGCACCGTCACGGTGTCACCCGACAGCGTCTGGCCGCCCCCGGCCACGTCGAAGGCGGACAGCGGAGCTCCGGCCAGCCGGACGCGCATGGCCGACACCGCGGGATCGGAGCGCTCGGGCGGGAAGCTCTCGACAATTCCGGAGCGTCGCGCGCGCGAGGCCGCTTTGACCTGCACCGTGTCGCGGTGCCGGAAGTTCTGCACCGCGAGCTCGAACGCGGTTCGATTGTAGACCACTCCCGTGGGACGTTCTTCCCGCACCACTCGCCCTTGCGGATCGATCCAGAGGCGGAATGGTCCACCCACTCCGGTGCCCTCGAGGCGGAAGGCCGGCGTGGTGTCGAAGTGCACCGGCACCCAGGTTCGCGTCGTCGAGTCGTACTCGGCGCTGTCCGGGTTGGCCATGGTAGTCTCGGCCGCCACGCGGACGTGCACGTCCCGATTGATGAGGAGGGGGGAGTCGAACACTCGGGGATCGAAGGTCGCGTCGACCTTCATTTCGCCACCGAACGCGAGGCGCAGTGGCATCAGCGACGGGATCATCGGCGTGCGGCGCGTCCGCGTTTCGGAGCGCGCGGTGATGTGCCCGTCCGACACCGCCAACTTGATCGTGCTGTCCTGCGTGAAGAGGCCGAACGCGGTGTAGGCATGGCCGTCTTCCGTGTACTTGACGTCGACGGACTCGAGTCGCAACGCGCGGGAGAGCTTGGTTTCGGAGCGGGTGGTGGTGCGGTTGAGATGGCCGTCGACCGCGGTCTCGATCACCTCTGCGTCCACCACCCGGAGCGAGTCGACCAGGGTATCGATGGTGGTCGAGGCGTACCCGACCTGATGGCCGTCGACGTCGATGCGGTAGTACGTAGCGCCGGGCTGGACCGACAG
>DATBBZ010000085.1:0-5496 GCA_036270745.1 Gemmatimonadales bacterium
TGGTTGGTGGCGAGGTGATGACAGGTCACGAGCCAGCGGTGCGTCATGGTATCGGCGAAGATCGTCACCGCGCCGACCTGACCATTGGTCGAGACCGGGATGTTGATCACCCGCGTCCCGGGGCTACGCAGGAGCGAGAGCGTGTCGCGATAGGCAGTCATCGCTTCGGTGAGTTGACCGCGAGTGGATGCCAGCTGCTGCGACTCACTCCACCCCCAATAGCCCAGTCCTCCGGCGACCAGCACCAGCCCCGCCGCCAGCGCCAGCGGCCAGCGCGGCCTGGCTCCCGCCGCACCCGCGCGCGCCAGCACCCGGGACTTGAGTCCCGGCGGCGGCGTCCGCGGCGTTGCCGACATCCCCATCCAGTCCGTCATGCTCTAGGCCATCCAGTCCCGCACATGTTTCAGTGACTCGGCCAGCTTCTGCTGCGCGATGCGCAGGCGCGTCTTCACCGTTCCGAGGGGCGTCCCGGTCCGCCTCGCGATTTCCGAGTGCGAGAGCCCCTCGAAATACGCGAGCGTCACCGCCTGCCGCTGATCCTCCGGCAGAGCCGCGAGCGCGCGGTGCACTTCCTGATGCACCGGCCAACCGGGCACGGCGGCTTCCGCGCGCTCGGCCGTTTCCGCGATCTCGCCGCCCTGCTCCACGTGCAGACGCTCGGCCTTCTTGAACCAGCGGCGGCGACGCCGCAACACGTCGAGCGCGCGGTTCCTCGCGATGGACAGGACCCAGGGCACGAGGGGGCCGCGCGACGCGTCGTGCTGCACGATGTTCATCCACACCTGCACGAACACATCCCCCACGACCTCGCCGGCCTCGTCGTCGTCCTTCAGAATGCGATACGCCACGCCGAGCACCCAGGGCGCTAGCAGGTCATATAACTCTGACAATGCGTGTTCATCCCGAGCCACCAATCGGTGTATCAGGTCGCGTTCACGCTCTTGACTGAGACGTCGCGGCTGGGTCACTTAGATTTCCAAGCTACCGGCGTTCTCCGTCCCTCTCCAGCCCACATTCCGAGGAGTCCGATGCGTTCACACGTTCTCTTGACCGGCGCCGTCATCCTGTCCGCCGTTGGGCTGGCTGCCCAGCAGCCGATGAGCGACCCCGATCACAGCGTCGCCGGCGGCGGCGCCTTCCCCACCGGCTGGCACGTGCGCACGGAGCGCAACGCGCCCTCCGCCAACGTGAAGTTCGTGGCGATGGGAGACGGCTTCCATACCACGCAGGGTCCCGCCGCCATCATGTGGCGCGACCAGGATACCGCTTCCGGCAACTACCACACCGTCGCGACGTTCACCCAGACCAAAGCCCCGATGCATCCCGAAGCCTATGGGCTGATCGTGGGCGGCAAGAATCTGGATGGCGACGCGCAGAGCTACACCTATCTGATCGTCCGCGGCACCGGCGAGTTCTCCATCTGGCGCCGGGCCGGCTACGCCAGCAAGCCCACCGCCGTCGTGCCCTGGACCGCGAACGCCGCGGTCAACAAGGCGGACGCCAACGGCAAGGCGACGAATGAGCTGGCGGTGCTCTTCAAGGACGGCAAGGCCAGTTTCACCGTGAATGGGAAAGAGGTCTACAACGCCGATGTGGCGAACGTGGATGCGAGCGGAGTCATCGGCTACCGGGTCAATCACAATCTTGACGTGCATCTGTCCGCGCTCGGAATTCACCACATCAAGTAGACGGTTAGACGGGTAGACGGTTAGAGTTTGTGTCGGCAACTCCTAACCGTCTAAGCGTCTACCCGTCTGGCTACCAGAACCAGAAGCATGAGTGCGCCCGCGAGTATCACGTCATAACTCTCCAGCACATGACTGAAATGCCCGCCCCAGATCGCAGCGGCGCTCCCCGTCAGACACACCAGACTCCCCCACCACAACGCCCATTGCCACCACGGCGCGCCGCCCTTCCGCAGCGCCCACCAGCAGAACGCATAGGCGGTGATCAGCACGACGTAGTGTGCCTTCCAGGCGAGGGGGTCGACGACGGCCATCGCGCCGAGGCACAAGGCGAGCTCGCCACCGGCCCGGGGACCCGTGAGGTCACCGGGACGATTCCGGAAGAGCCAGGCGAGAACGCCGGCGACTAGCCCAGCGAGTACCATGAACGCTGTGCGGGCGCTCGCAAGGGACCAGGACGTGATGTGGTAACTCACCGGATCCCTGAGCCCACCCTCCGGCGTGACCGCGCGCTTCACGCCCGCCAGGAGCGACTGGTTCATGAACGTGGGCGTCGGGTCCGAGAGCTCCCGCCCGGCCACGCGGTGCCACGCACTCCACAAGTGCATTCCATCCGAGGGTCCGAACACAAGGCCAATCACCACCACATTCAGCAGCACCAGCCAGACGAGCGTCCACGCCGCCTCCCGCCAGCACCGCTTATAGAGGAGGTAGAGGACGAGCAGGACCGGAACCACTTTGGTGCTCGCGGCGAACGCGAGTGCCAGTCCGCCCAATCCTGGACGCGCCCGCCGGAAATGATGGAACCCCCACAGCACCAGCCAGAGCACCTGCACGTTGATCTGCGTGTGCTGCGCATGCTCGTCGAAGAGCCGGGCCGTCATGAGGAAGGGTACGATCACGGCGGACGACGTCAGGGCGAGTGCCTGAGGGCTCACCGGCCAGAACGTGATCGGGCCATCCTCGAACATTTCGACCGAGAGCTTGACCACTCCCCAGGTGGCGAAGAGGCCCAGGAGCTGCCAGAGGAAGAGGGCCAGGTGCGGAGAGACGTGGCCCACCAGCGCGAGGGGAACGCTCTCGAGGGCGAAGAATGGCGGCCAGGTGTTGGCGCTGAGGGCATACGGATCGGATCCGGAAAGGACGGCGTTCCCGACATCCAGATACGACGAAAAAATGACACCCTCCATTCGCCCGAGGGCGCGGAGGGCTTCAGCGAGTGCAACCGCCAGCACCAGCGCGTACAGCGCGATCATCGCGCCCCGCTGCGCCCGCTCCGAGGAGAGCCGGGGCCAGGGATCCCGGGGCAGCATCACAGCTCGAGTTCGAACGAGAGTCTCCGGTGTGCTTCGCGGAGGGACCGCTCGACCGCCGGGCCGTTCGCGCCGCGGGCGAAGATGAAGCCCGGATAACGCGCCCCCTCCGGCCACGGCACCAGCCGTTCACCCGGGTGCGCGGTGATCACGACTTCGACCACGCCGGGAACCTGCGCCGCGGCGTCCCGCCCTCCCACGCTCTTCAGGGTCCCCGCGCCCGGTACCGGGATCATCATCACCCCCGTGGCGGCGGTCTCCCGCTCGAGCGAGGGCACCGACAAGTCCAGCGCGCGGCGGAGCAGCAGCTCTTCCAGGGAGATCCGGTCGGGGCCGAAGCGAAGCACGGCGCTGCATCGTCCTCCGATGGGGCGTGCGGCGATCTCGATCAGCCACGCTCCTTTCTGATTCCAGCGCACCTCGGCGTGCACCGGACCCCGTTCGATCCCGAGCGCCCGCACCGCCCGCGCCGTGCAGTCCTCGATCGCGGCGCGGACGTCCGCCGAAGCCTGAGTGGGTGTCACATAGATCGTCTCCTCGAAATACGGACCATCCAGCGGATCGGGCTTGTCGAAGAGCGCGAGCACGTGGAGCCGGCCATTCTCGACCAGCCCTTCGACGGCGACTTCCACCCCGGGAATGAACTCTTCGACGAGGTAGTGCTGTGCCGGCTCGCCGCACGCCGCCGCATCCGGCTGCGCCAGGATCGCGGCAAGTCGGGCCCGGGCGGATACGAATTGCTCGGGATTGTCGGCGCGGATCACGCCGCGAGACGCGGCGAGCCGGAGGGGCTTGAGGACGCAGGGGTACGGCGCCCGGCCGGCGATTTGCTGGGGATCGTCCGAGAGCCGGTGGCGCGTGAACGCCGGGATGGGGATCCCCGCCGCCGCGAACAGCTCCCGCTGGCGGTGCTTGTCCCGTGCCGCTTCGGTGGCCGGAACGGGATTCGCGGGAAGACCGAGGGCAGGGGCGATGGTGGCCGCGAGCACTGCTGTATCGTCGTCCATCCCGACCACCGCGTGCACCGGGTACCGGGCATGAAAGGCGCGGGCCTGGTCGGTGGCCAGCGAGGGGTTGGCGAAGTCGAACGTAACCAGGGCGTCCGGCTGGGCCGTCTCGAACGTGCTGGGAAAGTCGGAGGCGACCGTGAGATCCATGTCGATCCGGCGGGCCGCGGCGATGAAGGCGCTGGTGCGGTAGGACGTCGACGGCAAGAGCAGCAGCAGCCGCGGACGAACGCTTTGCGAACTACTTCTTGGAGGCTGAGACGTAGGGGTTGGTGCCCGACGCGTGGTCGGTGATATCCGTGATTCCCTGCACCTCGGGAACCTCCTGCTTGAGCATCGCCTCGATGCCCTGCCGGAGTGTCACATCCGCCATGCCGCATCCCTGACACCCACCCGACATGCGCAGGAGCACGATGGCGTCCTGCACATCGATCAGCTCGATGCGGCCGCCATGTCCGGCCACCATCGGGTTCACCTGTGTCTCGAACAGATCGGCGACTCTGTTATACAGGGCGTCGTCATCGACGGCAGCGTCCTTCCGCTCCTCCCGCCGCGAGGAGACCGGCGTGGTGCCCGTGGTGAGCCCAGAGCGAATGGCATCCCCGACCGCCTTGCCCACCTGTTGCCAACTGGAGGTGCTGGACTTCACCACGGTGACCGTGCTGCCGGAGATGATGACCTCACTCACGGCCAGGCCGGGGACGGTGAAGATGTTGGCGACCAGCGGCGAGTCCTGCGCCTCTGCCGGGGTGGTAAAGCGCCGGGCGCCGCCCTCGAGCAGGGGGACGGGGAGCACGAACCGGCAACGCGTATGGTCCGTGGGCTCGGCGGTAATCCGGATATCAGCCATCAGGGGCGAAAAATGGGTAGCGCCGGGGAGCGGGTCAACGCCCGGCTCCCGGGAGGCGCGACAAACCCCGGCCGGAGGGCATCATTACGGCATGCGCCTCCGCACCGTTCTGCTCAATACTCACCTCGTCCTCGGCCTCGTCGCGGCGTTGCCGCTCATCTGCCTGGGCCTGACCGGTGCGGTCCTGGTGTTCGAGGAGCCGATCAACGATGCCCTCAACGCCGGCTCCGCGGTCGTCGCCCGGCCCCTGGGTGCGAGCCCGCTGGGATTGCGAGCGCTCCAGGACACGCTCGACCGAACCTATCCGGGATATCGGATCGTTGAGGCGACATTCGGATCGGATGACCGGCACTCGTGGGGCATCGCGGCGGTTCCGTCGGATGGGAAGAGCGAAGTCGATCTCCTGATGGATCCCTACTCCGGAAAGACCCTGGGTCACCCGGAACAGCAGAACTTCGCCCTGGGATACGTACACCAATTCCACACTCGCTTCCTGGCCGGCAGCCTCGGGAACATGGTCACGGGTTGGAGCGGAGTGGCGCTCGCGCTGCTCGCCGTCACGGGACTGATCCTCTGGTGGCCGGCGAAGATTTTCCGGGTGCGCAGCGGCGCCTCGGGTTGGCGGCTCGCCTTCGATCTAC
>DATBBZ010000086.1:0-3963 GCA_036270745.1 Gemmatimonadales bacterium
GAGGCCCGGCGTCACCCATTTACCCGAGACGTCGATACGGGTGGCGTCACCCGGGATCGTCACATTCGCGCCCACCGCCGTGATCCGGCCGTTCTGGATCACCACCGTGGCGTGCTCGATCTTCGGCCCGGACACGGGATAGACCGTCCCGCCGGTGAGGGCGATGGTCTGCGCCAGAATCACCGCGATCATCGGTCGCTCCCGGGAAGGGGTTCCTGGCCCAGCTCGAAATCGGTGCGCGGCTGGTGCTTCGGATCGCTACGGTCATAGACCAGCCAGCCGTCGTTGTAGACCTGTTGGGCCCGGCTGTAGACCGAGAAGGGATCACCCGACCAGAGCACGACATCGGCCATTTTGCCGGCTTCGAGGGTGCCCACGATCGAATCGATGCCCAGGGTCCAGGCGGGGTTCGCGGTGATCCACCGCAGGGCCTGGTCGCGGGTAACGGGGATGCCGGCTTGAATCCCGTAGTACATGGCTTTCGCGGCTTCCTGGTTCAGGTGCTGGATCACGCCGGCGTCATCCGAGTGGATGTTCACCTTCACCCCGGCCTGCTGGAGCAGGGCGGCATTCTCGTGAATCCCGTCCATGGCCTCTTCCTTGAAGCCCCACCAATCGGACCACACGGTAGCGCCCGTGCCGTTCGCGGCCAAAAGGTCGCGGACCTTGTAGGCCTCCACCGCATGATGGAACGACCGGATCTTGAAGCCGAACTCACGCCCCAAGTCCATCATCTGGGCCATTTCATCGGCCCGGTAACAGTGGTTCTCGACCAGGATATGTCCCCGGAGCACCTCGGCGAGGGTCTCGTTCTTGAGATCGCGTTCCGGCGGGTCTCCCTCATGCTTCGCATTCCACTTGTCCCACCGCCTCCGGTACGCTTCGGCGGCGATGAAGGCCTCCCGGTACCCGGCCATGTTTCCCATTCGGGTTGAGGGACCGCCGCGGTCACCGTAGACGCGCTTGGGATTTTCGCCACACGCCATCTTCAGGCCGTAGGGCGCGTTCGGGAGCTTCATCTCCTGCACCGTGCGTGCGGGCACGAGCTTCAGGATGGCGCTCCGCCCGCCGATCAGGTTGGCCGATCCCGGCAAGGCCTCGATGGTCGTGACCCCTCCGGCGATCGCCAGCGGGATCTGCGGATCCTGCGGCCAGAAGGAATGCTCGGCCCAGACGTCGGCGGTGTTGGGACGCGTCGCCTCGTTGCCGTCACTCTCGGCGAATGTTCCCGGTGCCGCGTACACCCCCATGTGCGAGTGCACGTCGATGATCCCGGGCGTGACGTATTTCCCGGTGCCGTCCACGACCACCGCGTCGGCGGGTGCCGTCACCGACGTGCCCACCGCCACGATCCGGCCGTCCTTGAACAGGATGGAGCCGTTGGCGATCTCCTGACCCGCGGCCGTCATGATCGTCGCGTTTTTAATCAGGACCGGAGGATTGGAGTGCCGCTTGTAGGTTGACGGGTATTGGGCCCGCTCGGCGCTGAACGAGTCCTGCTGCGCCGCTGTCGCCGTGGGCGTTGCGGCCGGGGCCGCGGTGCTCTGCGTGGGGGAGGGAGACTGGGGAGCGCGTGCCCCGGCACAGGCGGCGAGCGCTACGACAACGAGCCATCCGGCTGATCGCATGGTACCGTGCTCTCCGGAGAAGGTCATTTCGCGAGCAAGAGCGAGACCGGCTGTCCCACCACGTCGATCCGCACGACGCGCCGGGGGGCCGTGTTGCTGACGTAGAAGGTCACGGGTGCCTGACCACCCGAGATGTCGACCTTGTACGCGGTGAATTTGCCGGCGGGCACCGTCACGGTGTCGGCCGGGCCGACCTTGGCGGTCAGCACGCGAGTCTCTCCGTCGCCGGACGAGAACACGCCGATGTGGAACGACTTGCCCGAGGTGAGCGGCAGGGTGGGGACGAGGAGGGTGAGCGCGTTGTCGTCGTACGTGTCGGCGGTGACCGTCGTGTCCACCGTGAAGACCTTGGGCGTGCCCGTCTGCTGGGGCACCGAGACGTTCCCCTTCACACGGTTGGCGACGTACAGCAGGTGAATGGCACTCGCTTGTCCGCCCACCTGGCCGGTCTGGTCGACCTGACGAACGGTGAAGTTCTTCGGATCGAACTGGACCACGGTGTGCTGACTGCCCATCGGTCCCATCGACAACGCCTCATCATAAACCAGGGAGTCACCGCTCTTCCGGATCTCCGAGATCTGAGTGCCGAACTCCCGTCCCTGGACCATGAAGACGAAGGAGTCGCGCCGGGCCACGATCTGCGAGGCGTCGATGGGCAGCGCGCCGGCCCGGGGATTGAGATCCGACTCCGCGATCGGCTTCCCATCCACATCCAGGAGCCGTACGGGCGCGAGCAGTTTGAGTTTGTCGTAGAGCACCTGCGCATCGCCCACCACGACGATCGTAAGGTGGTCACGCTTGAGGGCTTTCGACGCGGCGGCCCGGGCCTGCGCGGGTGTAATCGCGTTGAGGCGCTCGCGGTACGTCTGGACGTAGTTGTTGCCGAGGCCCATCAGCTTGGCGTTGCTCACCGCGCCGGCCACCTGATCGGAGGTCTCGATGGTCAGCGGGAACGAGCCCACCAGGAAGCCCTTCCCGGCCGCGAGCTCGGAGTCGGGAATGGTCTCGGTCCGGAGGCGGTCCACCTGATGGAGCATCTCGGCGAGCGCGCTGTCGGCCACCGCGGTGCGTCCCTCGAACGTGGCCTGCCAGTAGCCGAGCCCGCGGTACCGGTTCATGAAGGCGTACGACCCATAGGTCCAGCCCTTGGCCTCCCGGAGAATCAGGAAGAGCCGAGCGTCGGCGCCGCCACCCAGCACCTGCATCGCCAGGCGCGTCGCGTAGAACGACGAATCGAGGGGACCGTAGGTGGTGTTCCCCAAGACGATGTTCGCCTGGACCGAGCCGGGGCGGTTGATCAGCAGAATCTCCGTCGGGGGAGCCGTCCCCGCGGCGGGGGCGGCCGGCGCCGGGGGCGGTGTCCCGCGCCACGTCCCGAAGAGCTTGGTCGCCCAGGCACGGGCCTGTGCCGGCGTGACGTCTCCCGCCATCACGAGCAGCGCACCGGACGGCACGAGGTACCGCTTGGCAAAGCCGGTGACGTCGACGCGGGTGATGGACTTGTAGGACGCCTCGGTGGTGGCGCGCCCGTACGGGTTCTTTCCGTAGAGGGCCTGCCGGAAGAACCGCCCCGCGATCGAGCTGGGTTGCGAGAGCTCGAGCTGGAGGGCTGAGAGCGCCTGCGTGCGGGCGAGATCGAGCTCGTCCGTGGACAGCGCAGGGGTGCGGGTCACCTCGCCCAGGAGCCCGAGGGCCACGTCGGCGTGATCGGAGAGGACGTTGGTGGAGACGGTGAAGAAGTCAGCTCCGGCTGCTGCCGAGAGGCCGCCGCCCACGCCTTCGATCAGGGCGGCGATCTGGTTCCCGGTATGCTGGGCGGACCCCTTGGTGAGAATCTGCGCCGTCAGCTCGGCCAGGCCCTCTTTACCGGAGGGGTCGCGGGTCGAGCCGGCCTTGAAGGAGAGCGAGACCGACAGCATGGGCTGACTGTGGTTTTCAACGACGAGCAGCGTCATCCCGTTGGGGAGGGTGCTCTCGGTGAAGGGCGGAAACCGGACCTTGCCCAGGTTCGCGGGAGCGGGCGGGTGCGGGGGGAAGGAATCTCCGGACTGAGCGGCGAGGGGCAGGGACGCCAGGGTCAGGCCGGCAAACGCGAGGAGCAGGGGACGGCGGCCGTGACGACGGTTCACTGGGCACCTCCCGACTGCTGCTTGCCGGCGGGATTCACGGTCACCACGGTGGCGTTGGCGGGATCCAGATACTTGGTGGCCACGTGCTTGATGTCATCGGCGGTCACGGCCAGATAGCGCTGGGGATCGGTGTTCATGTCGGAGACGCTCGGGAAAAACAGGCTGTAGTAGTTGATGGCTTCGGCAATACCGAAGGTGGTCTCGCG
>DATBBZ010000087.1:0-4114 GCA_036270745.1 Gemmatimonadales bacterium
ATCGTACGCCGACGTGACTTGATATGACGGGGCCGTCACCTCGGCGCCGAATTTCAGCCGGTGGGGTCCCGTTCTCCACTGCAGCGATTCCCGGACCAGAATCGCGGTGCGTTGGTATTGGCCGATCAACCCGGGGTCCACACCAAACGCGGCCCCCGACCCCGATACCCAGGTACCGATGGGTCCCGACGAGGTGTCGGTCCGGTTGTTGACCTGGACGCCGGCCCGCAACTCGGAAGACCACGCGGGGCTGATGGTGGACGCGAGCACCACGCTCGCCGTGAAGCTCGACTGCGTGAGACTCGAGCCAATGCTGGGCATGGCCCCCGCCCCGAGATCGGCGTTGGTCAGCTTGTCATTGCCGTAGTAGGCGCTGACTCCCAGCGCGTTGTCATCGGTCAGCTGCCAATCGAACCGGCCGAAGAGGGAGACGCGCTGCGTGGTCGCGAGGCGAGTCTTGGTGTAGGTTGAGAGGTCGGTCACGAACGAGTCGCGCGCGATGTTCACCAGGCTGTCGTTCGCCCACGCCGCGGGAAGGGGCGCCTGGATCCGCTGGGCCTCGACGCCGAGCAGGAAATGGGCGGTATCCGGGATGATCGGGCCGGTGATGTACATGCCGCCGCGAATGCTACTGTTCGAGAGACCATCCGTGGCGAAGAACTTGGACGATGACAGCGCGCTGCCCGTGTAATCGAGGAAACTCCGGACTTCGGGCGTCGCGGTCCCCTGCCGGCTGAATCCGGACAGCGCTCCGCCGGCGAACCCCGTCCACTCCACATCCGGACCGCCATCCACCTGCTGTACGTCGACGAATGCGCCGCGCGGGAACGCGCTCCCCAGACCAGCCGGAAGTCCCGGATGGCGAATCGGCGCCACCGGCAGACCGTCGATCTCGAGCCCGGAGAACGCCGCGGGGAGTCCTTCCCCGGCGAGCGTGACGTCGCGATTGGTCGACAGCGCGGCCACGCCGGGCAGGGTGCGGTCGTTCTCCGGCAGGTCGGAAACGACAAAGGGAGCCAACCACCGTCCGCTCGCCGTCGAAATCCCCTGGTACACACCGGCGCCGAAGTAGCTGGTGTCGACCACCTTCACCGGAGGGGACGCCGAGGCCAGCACGAGCGCCACGTTCAGGGCCACGCCGGGGCGGACCGGCACGCCGAGCATCCGGCGGGGGCGGTACCCGAGGGCCTCGGCAAAGACTTCGTACTCGCCGGCGGGAAGGAGGGGGAACCGGAACAGGCCGCCACGGGCGACGAGGGCGAACCGCTGGACTCCGGAAGCGCGGTCGAGGACGATGACGTCGGCGCCGTCCAGCGGCTGACCGAGGCTGTCCGACACCGATCCGGAGAGCTCGCCGGCGGTGATGCTTTGCGCCGCAGAGGTAGCCGCCACGACGGGCAGCCCCAGGGCCAGCGCGATTCCTACCGCCACCGCTCGTGCGTTCATCATCCCCGCTTCTATTAAGGAGGCCCCCGGAAGCGGTGATAAGTTAAGGGGTCGACGCACCCACTACCAGAAGGAGTCCCACGTGTCGTTGCGGAGGATTGCCGCGCTCCCCCGCCCATTGCGCTTCGCGCTGGGATTGACCCTGGGCGCCATTCTGTACGCCACCCTGCAGCCCGCCGATATCGTGGAGCGGGTGCCGCCCTGGTGGTGCGTCGCCTGTGGCGACCGGGGCAAGGCCGATTTCATCCTCAACGTGATCCTGTTCCTGCCGTTCGGATGCGCGATCGGATTGACGGGAACCCGGTGGCGCACGGCCCTCTGGTCCGGCCTCTTCCTCTCCACGTTCATCGAGCTGACCCAGGCGTTCGTGCCCGGGCGGGATACGTCCCTGGGGGACGTGATTTCCAATACCTGTGGCGCGGTCCTGGGTTTCTTCATCGCCGGCGCGATCGTCGCCGCCGCCCGCCGCCACCAGCCCCCGGGCCTGCGCACGGCCTTGGCGACCGCCCTGGCCCTCGCCATCGTCGGGGGTACCGGCGTGGCGCTCAAGCCCGCCTATCCCCGCTCCATTTACTCCGGACAGTGGACTGCCGACCTGGATGGCGGGCTCGAGTGGTACCGCGGCCATGTCCTCGACGCCACCCTGGGGACCATGGCCCTCCCCTCCCGTCAACTGGACAATCAGGACGGAGTCCGTGCCCTCCTGGCCCAAGGCGCTCCGCTCGAGGTGACGGCCCTGGCCGGCCCACCTCCGACTCGCCTCGCCCCGCTGTTCAGCATCTACGACGAGCAGGAACGCGAAATCCTATTGATCGCACCCCGGCGTCACGATCTCGTGATCCGCTATTGGACCCGGAGCCTGAACTGGGGACTGGACCGGCCCTACCTCACGCTGGCCGGCGCCGTCGCCGGCGTGCAGCGAGGGGACACCCTCCGCCTTCATCTCTGGCGCGACAGTGGTCGTCTCTGTGTGGCAGTGAACGGTCGGCAGGACTGCGGACTCGGATTCACCGCGGGGGCGGGCTGGTCGGTGCTCATCTA
The DNA here is from genome assembly GCA_036270745.1 of Gemmatimonadales bacterium. Classification (GTDB taxonomy): domain Bacteria; phylum Gemmatimonadota; class Gemmatimonadetes; order Gemmatimonadales; family GWC2-71-9; genus 40CM-2-70-7. Next base: position 2,488 of record DATBBZ010000087.1, read on the forward strand.
TCCGGAAAGCTTCGGCGCCTGGGCGCGCGCGCTCCTCGACGCCACCTGGGTGTGGGGGATTCTGCTGCCAGCCGGGTTCTTCGCCACGTCCCGGCCCACGCTCATCGGCGCCTCGGCGGTCGTCCTGCTGGGCCTGGCGCTGGTGCCGGGCGCGGTGGGATTGCATGCCACACCGGCGTGGGAGTGGGCCGGCGCGGCGGCGGGAATCGCGACGGGCTGGTGGGGCCGCCGCGCCCTCGCGCGTCTTCCGCTTCAGCCCGCGCGCCCACCCCAGATCGTGTTCACCAGCTCCGCCAAACACCGGTCGGCGCGGTCGTAACACTCCGCGAACACGAGCCGCGGCTGGTCCACCGGATCGCGGATCCGCCGGTCCTGGGACGGACGCGGATCGAGGTCCCCGAGAATCAGCACCGGACGCCGGGACCGCCCCAGGGGCCGGAGCATGTCGACGTGCCCGGGTTCCATCACGATCACCAGATCGGCCCCCGACACCGCGCCCGGCGTGACCACACGGGACATGTGCCGGCGCAAGTCGATGCCCCGCGCGGCGGCGACTTCGATCGCATTCGCGGGAGCCGGCCGATGGGCGCCGACGAACCCCGCCGACTCGATCCGCGTGCCCGCCGCCTGAGGGGGCAGGAGACGGCGGAGCGCGGCGGCCACGTACGGTGAGCGGCAGATGTTGCCGTAACAGACGACCAGCACCGTCTGGGGCGGAGGTCCGGCCTGGAGGGACCGGCGGGCCCGGGCGCGGCGCCGGGGGTGGAGCACGCCAGTCACCGATCGGGTGACCGCGCGCACGAGATCTCCGACTCGGTCGAGTGGCCGTCGCTCGGAGATCACCCTTCCTGCTTCTCGCTGCCCGCTTCCCGCTTGAGCTTCTCCCACCACTCCATCCGCTCGCGCACGGTCTTCTCGTATCCGAACTCGGACGGCGTGTACCAATGCGCGCCCCGAAGCGGCTCCGGCAGATACTCCTGCGGGGTGTAGGCGTCCGGGTGATCGTGCGCGTACTGGTAGCCCTCGCCGTACCCGAGGCCCTTCATCAGGGGCGTCGGCGCGCTGCGCAGGTGGAGTGGCACCGGTTCACTCGGGTGCTGCCGCGCGGCGTTCTGCGCTTCACCGAAAGCGGTGTAGATGCGATTGGACTTGGGGGCGGTCGCCAGATAGACCACCGCCTGGGCGAGTGCCAGCTCCCCTTCGGGCGAGCCGAGGAAGTGGTAGACCTCCTTGGCCGCGTTGGCGATGGTCACCGCGCGGGGATCGGCGAGCCCGATGTCCTCGATGGACATGCGGACGATCCGCCGGGCGAGGTAGAGCGGGTCCTCTCCCCCCCCGAGCATCCGCGCGAGCCAGTACAGCGCGGCGTCGGGGTCGCTGCCCCGCACCGCCTTGTGCAGCGCGGAGATGAGGTTGTAGTGCTCTTCACCTGATTTGTCGTACTTCGGAACGGGCGTCTCGAGCAGCAGGGCGACGGTTTCACGGGAGGCGGGAAGTGGGAAGTTGGAAGCGTCTGATTGCTGCAGAATGGCTTCGATGGCGTTCAGCGCCCTCCGCGCGTCCCCTTGCGCGTACGACACCAGGGCGTCGATCGCCGCCTGCGACAACACATTTCCCGCTTCCCTCT
>DATBBZ010000088.1:0-3623 GCA_036270745.1 Gemmatimonadales bacterium
TCTCCCGGCGCCACCGAAAACGACAAATCGTCGACCGCGACGAGCTGGTCGTACAGGCGCGTGAGACCGCGGACGTGGAGCATGGGCCCCGACAATCTAGGCGGGGCAGGGACTTGCGGCAGGCGACATGTAGTTTATATATTAACAGTCAACATGTTAACAATAGCTGGTCGCGAGTGGCTGGTGAGTGTCACGAAGGCGCCATGAGCGATAGATCCGAGCTGGCCCTCCAGCTGACCGACGCGGTGACGGCGGCGCAGTCCGCGGTGGAGCGGGCCGGAGACCGTGCCTTCCGCACCTACGGGCTCACGCACCGAGCCCACACGGCCCTGTACGCCGTCGATCAGGGTGGCCCGGACGGGATCAGGCCACGGGAGGTCGCGGAGGCATTGGGCATCACCCGCGCGGCCGCCACGACCTTCATCCAGCGGCTCGAAGCCAAGTGCCTGGTGGAGACCACACCGGACCAGGACGACGACCGGGGGGTCCGGGTTACCCTCACGCGCCACGGTCTCGAGGTGCTCCTCCGGGTGGGCCAGCTCGAGCGCCGCCTCTCGGCCCGCACGATCGAAGGGATGCCTGCCACCGCCATCCAGCGGACCATCCACGTCCTGCAGGAGTACCGTCGCAGGCTGGAAGGGCGTCAGATTGAGGTCCTCCGGTAGCCATATTCACGTGTGCGTATCTTTATACAGGCGGGTGCAGAGGTATCCGACGTGAGAAGTCGCACGAGCGTCGCCCTCTCACTCGCCTCCTGAACAATCACTTACAACTCGACCGAGGCCGACTTCACGGCGGCCATGAAATCGCCGCCTGATCGTCGAGTTATCCACAGCTCGGCTTTCGGGAAGAAATGTTGAAAACTCTCCTTCGGGCGCGATCGGTCGTGAGTTCGGGCACCGCGGCCGACTCCATTTGCTGGTCAGAGGGACGGATTCTGGCCGTTGGAGCCTTCGCCGACGTTCGTGCTGCCGCGAATGCCGGGGGCGGTGCTCCACCGACCGTCATCGAGCTGCCCGACTGTCTGGTCACCCCCGGCTTCGTGGATGGCCACACCCATTTCGCGGAGTGGGCGATGGGGCGGCAGCGCGTCAGCCTGAGCGGCTGCCAGACCCGGGCTGAGGCGGTCTCCCGCGCGGCCAAAGGGATCGTCACCGACGGCTGGATCCAGGGCCAGGGGTTCGACCCCAACGGCTGGGAGGCTCCGCCCACGCGTGAGTCCCTGGACCAGGTCCTCCCGAACACGCCAGCGGCCTTCGATTCCCATGACGTCCACTCCCTCTGGGTGAACTCCACCGCCCTGGCGCGGTGCGGGATCGACCGGAGCACGCGTGATCCCGAGGGAGGGCGGATTGTCCGCGACGCCTTCGGCGAGCCCACCGGGCTCCTGCTGGAGCACGCGGTCCGGCTGGTGCACCGGCACCTCCCAAAGGTCAGCCGGGACCGGGTGGTGACGGCGGTCCGGGCCGCTCAGACCGAGGCCCACCAGCTCGGCGTCACCGGGATTCAGAATGTCGAGGGACCCGAGGCCCTGACCGCCTTCCAACGGCTCGAGCAGGAAGGGGCCCTCCGGCTCCGGGTGCTCGCCCACCTGCCCGCGGACGGACTCGAAGCGGCTCTCCGGGTCGGGTTACGGAGCGGCTGGGGCTCCGAGTGGCTGGTGACCGGAGGGGTGAAGCTCTTTCTGGACGGGGCGCTGGGGAGTCAAACGGCCCTGTTGCTGGAGCCGTACGAGGGGTCGACCGACCGCGGCATCGTGCTCACCACGGAGCTGGACGCCCGCGAGGCGTTGACCGCAGCGGCGCGCGGCGGGATCGCGGCCACGGTTCACGCGATCGGTGATGCGGCGGTCCGCCGGGCGCTCGACATGATTGAGACCCTGCCTCCCGTCGCGATCCCGCACCGGATTGAGCACTTCCAGTTGGTGCACCCCGCCGACCTGCAGCGTGCCGCCCGGGCGGGGATCGTCGCCTCCATGCAGCCCGCGCATCTCCTGACCGATATTCCGCTCGTGGACAGGCACTGGGGAGCCCGGGGCGTAGGCGCGTACGCGTTCCGCAGCCTTCGCACCGCGGGCACGGCCCTGGTGTTCGGCTCGGACGTTCCCGTCGAGACCATCGACCCCAGAGACGGTGTCTACGCGGCCCTCGATCGGGTGAGCCGGGAGGGTCGGCCGGCGGGCGGGTGGCGCCCCACCGAGCGGCTGTCGTTCGAGGAAGTCCTGCACGCGTACACGGCGGCGGCCTGGGTGGCGGCGGGGCGGGGTGGAGCGGGCGGTACCCTCGGTCCCGGTCGGGCGGCGGATCTGGTGGCGTGGTCGGAACCGGCGCTGGAGGGGGCGCGAGGGGACGGTGCGGCGTTCCGGGCGGCGCGCGCGGTACTCACCGTGGTGGGAGGGGAAACGGTATGGCAGGCGTAGAACCCCGCGTCGAGCGGCGGAGCTACTCCAGCACGGCGAGCGTTGGGGGGATGGGGGGGATATCTTCCCGCCCGGGAGGAACCGTGATTCGACGCACCAAGATCGTGGCAACGCTGGGTCCTGCCACGCAGACGGATGAGGCCATCGGCCAGTTGCTCGACGCCGGCGTGAACGTCGTGCGCATCAACGCCTCGCACGGCACGCCGGAAGTGCGGGGTCGCTGGATCAAGGCCGTACGGAAGATCGCGGAGCAGCGGGGACTCGCGGTTGCGATCCTGGTCGACCTCCAGGGACCGCGCATTCGCGTGGGAGACCTGAAGGATCCCATCGAGCTCGTCCCCGGCGCCGACGTGGTGTTCGCGCCCGAGGACGTGGCCAAGGGCACGGAGATTCCGACGACCTACGACGCGCTGGCCACGGACGCGCGGGTAGGGGCGCGGATCCTGCTCAACGACGGACTCTTATCTGTCGAAGTCACGAGGGTCGCGGCGCCCCGGGTCCACGCCCGCGTGGTGGACGGCGGCACGCTGACCAGTCACAAGGGGATGAATCTTCCCGGTTTACAGGTCAGCGCTCCCGCCCTCACGGACAAGGATCGCGAAGACGTCGCGCACGCGGTCGAACATGGCGCCGATTTTCTGGCGCTCTCCTTCGTCCGGCGCGCCGACGATCTGGCGGAGCTCAGGCTCCTGGTGCCCTCCGAGATGAAGCTGGTCGCCAAGATCGAGAAGGCCACCGCGCTCGACGACCTGCCGCGGATTCTCAACGCGTGCGATGCGGTGATGGTCGCGCGCGGGGACCTGGGCGTGGAGCTGCCGTTCGAGGAAGTCCCGCTGGTGCAGAAGCGCCTCATCCGGGATGCCAACGCGGTGGGGAAGCCGGTGATCACGGCGACGCAGATGCTCGAATCGATGGTGCACGCGCCGCGCCCCACGCGCGCGGAGGCGTCCGACGTCGCCAACGCGATTCTCGACGGCACCGATGCCGTGATGCTGTCCGCCGAGACCGCGGCCGGGGAGTATCCCATCGAAGCGGTGCGCGCCATGGACCGCATCGTCCGCGAAATGGAGCGGCACCTTCCGCCGCGGCAGGAGCAGCGCCTCTCCGCGCGCGAAAACGTCACCGTGGAAGACGCGATCGCCCTCGGTACGTCCGCGGTCGCCCGGCTCCTGCGGACGCCCCTGATCGTGACGCTCACGTCCGG
>DATBBZ010000089.1:0-2398 GCA_036270745.1 Gemmatimonadales bacterium
CCAGTATCCCAGCCCCTGGGAGTTTCCGCGGACCCACAACAGGCCGACGTCGCCGACGGGGACCTCCGTCCCGTGGTCGTCCGCCGCCTTTACTTCAAAGCCGGGCACGACCTGCCCCAGAGTCCCCGGCTTCACCGCACCGACGCGATTGGTGAGGAAGATGTGCCACATCTCCGCGGTGCCGAGCCCGTCGAGGAGCTCGATCTGGAAGGTGTCCTTCCAGCGGTGGTAGAGCTCCACCGGGAGTGCTTCGCCCGCCGAGGTCGCGAACCGGAGGCACGTGAGATCCTGCCGGGCAGCATCCGGATGGCTCACCATCCGGTTCACCATCGTCGGAACGTTGACCAGAACGGTGGGGCGGTGCTGCGCGATCAGTGCGAACAGGGTCTCGGGCGTCGACGGTGCTTCGAACAGGATGGTCCGGGCGCCCACCGAGAATGGGAATAAGAGACTGGCCCCCAGCGCATAGCCGAAGAACAGTTTCGGCACGGCGAGCGTGACGTCGTCGGCCCCATAGCCCAGGACGCCCTTCGCGTAGCACTCCGTGGTATTGGCGAAGGACCGGTGGGTCTGCACCACCGCCTTCGGCTGGCCGGTCGTCCCACCCGAGAAGAGCCAGATGGCCGGGTCGTCCCGATGCGTCGGGTAGGTCGCGATCGAGTCCGGGAGCGCCTCGAGCCGCCGTTCCACGTCGGGCGCATCGACGCGCAGCACGGTCTTCAACGCCTGGGCGCCGGCTGCCGCCGCCACGAACGCCTCGGCGGAGGGGCCGGCCACCAGTGCGGCCGTGGCGCGAGTGTAGTCGCAGAAATACGCGATCTGCTCGACCGACAGCTGCGGGTTGACCATCACTACCACGGCGCCAATCTTGAGGATGCCGAACAGCGCGCCCACAAATGCGGGGCCGTCCGGAAGCGCGATGATCACCCGCTGTTCGGGGGCGACCTGAGCCTCACGCAGCAGATGCGCGTAGCGGCTCGCCAGGCGGTCGACCTCCGCGTACGTACGCGTTCCCTGATCCGTAAGCAGCGCCGGCCGCGCCCCCACACCCTCGGCAATCCGGGCTCCAAGAAAATAGTCGGCGATGTTGAACCGCTCAGGAGGATCGAAGACCATATGATGGAAGGAATCTGGTGCCGGTTCGGGCCCTGAGCGAGTTGTCCTGGACCGACATCCAGGCCACGGACCGCGCGCGCGTGGTCGCCATTCTTCCCCTCGGCGCCGTCGAGGCGCACGGCCCGCACCTGCCCCTCGGCACCGACGTCATCATCGCCGAAGCGATGGCGCAGTCCGGCGCGGACCTGCTCGCCCACCGCGGCATCCAGCCCCTGCTCCTCCCCAGTCTCGCCTATGCTCCGGCCCCCTATGCGGCCGACTTCCCGGGGACCATTTCGATCGATCCGCAGGCGGTGACCTCGATTGTTCAGGCGATCGCGTCGAGTGTCTTCCGGCACGGGATCCGGTACCTGGCACTCGCCAACGCACACTTCGACCCCGCCCACGTGCGCGCCCTCCGGGACGCCACGCACGGCGGGGACGCCACCGTGATCTTCCCCGACCTGACCCGCCAGGCACTGGCCCGGCGCCTCACCGACGAATTTCAAAGCGGCGCCTGTCACGCCGGTCGTTATGAGACCTCGATCGTCATGGCGGCACGACCCGAACTGGTCCATGAGACCCTGCGGACCGCCCTCCCCGCGAACAACCGCTCCCTGGTGGAAGCCCACGCGGCGGGACAAACCACGTTCAAGGCGGCGGGCGGATCGGACGCCTATTTCGGCGCTCCCGCCGAAGCCAGCGCGGCCGAGGGGCGCCAATCGATTGCAGCCTTGGGAGCGATTCTGGCTGACGCGGTGCGGGAGGCCATGACGTGAACCTCGCGGGCAAGTGCGCGGTGGTCACCGGCGGAGGCCGCGGGATCGGCGCCGCGGTGGCGCGGGCACTGGCCGAAGCCGGCGTGGGCGTGCTGGTCGCGGCGCGCTCGCCCGGGGAGGTCGATGCGGTCGCCAACACGCTCCGCGCCCAAGGTCACCGGGCCAGCGCCGCCACTGCGGACGTCACCCGCCCCGAGAGCGTGCAGGCGCTCGCCCGCACCGCCACCGAAGTGCTCGGGGACATCGATATCCTGGTCAATAACGCGGGCTCGTCCTCTTCCGCGCCGCTCAAGCGCACCACACTCGAAGAATGGAACCGCCTCCTCGCCGTGAATGCGACGAGTACGTTTCTGTGCACCCAGGTCTTCCTGCCCGGCATGTTGGACCGGAAGTGGGGCCGGGTGGTGAATCTCGCGTCGGTGGCGGGGCTTTTCGGAGCGAAGTACATCGCGGCCTACAGCGCCGCCAAACACGCCGTCGTGGGGTTCACCCGGTCGATGGCCGCGGAAGTCGCGGGCTCGGGG
>DATBBZ010000090.1:0-2526 GCA_036270745.1 Gemmatimonadales bacterium
ACGTGCTCTCCGATCCGGAGAAGCGAAAGAAGTACGACACCCTCCGCCGGTACGGCGCCTTTGCCGGAGGGCGCGGTCCACGTTCTGGACCCGGCGGTCCCACCCCCGATGAAGGCATCGACTTGTCGAACCTCGGCTCCTTCGGGGGTCTGGGCGACCTGTTCTCGTCGATCTTCGGCGGGCGCGCCGGCGGGGGGGCGCGGGAAGACGGTGATGAAACGGTCGAGACCGCGCTGCGCATCCCCTTCCGGGTGGCCGCGCTGGGCGGCCGGGTGCCGGTGACGCTGCCCATGGCGGAGGTCTGTCCGACCTGCGGCGGGAAGGGCGGCGCGCCGGGATCGACGGTCGTCACGTGCCCGGAGTGCAAGGGACGGGGAACCATCAGCTTCGGGCAGGGCGGGTTCGCGGTGAATCGGCCCTGTCCCGTGTGCCGCGGAAAGGGACGCATTCCGTCCGAGCCCTGTCCCACGTGCCGGGGCGCGGGTGAAGTGCGCGTGGAGAAGGCGGTCACCATCACCGTCGATCCGGGAACGGAGGACGGCACCCGCGTCCGGCTCAAGGGGCAGGGTGCGAAGGGGAAAGGCGACCTGATCGTCACCTTCCACGTCGACGCCGATCCGTTCTTCCGGCGTGAGGGCCTGGACGTGATCTGCGTGGTGCCGATCAATGTCGCGCAGGCACTGCTGGGCACGCGGATCAAGGTGAAGACGCTCGATGGGAAGCGCGTGGTTCTGCGGGTTCCACCGGGCACGCAGCCGGGCCAGAAGTTCCGGATCGCGGGCCAGGGCATCGCCAAGGGGGGACGGAAGGGAGATCAGTTCGTCGAAGTCCGCCTCGATCTCCCCGAACAACTCACCGAGGAGCAGGTGGCCGCCGCCAAGGCCTTTGCGGAAAAGGCCGGTCTGAAGTACTGACCGAGACGTCTAGACGTCTAGACGTCTAGGTTTGACGGCCTCGCGCGATGGCCCACGACGCCGTCTCTTTGCCTCCCTCCAGGACGTGGTAGTGGTCGAAGTGGGCCACGGTCAGGCACGAGTGGTTGGGTACGATCTCCACGGTTTCCCCCACCTTGAAGCGCCCTTCGATTTCCCCCGCGGACTTCGCGTGCACGACACCATGTTCCTGTGACAGCGAGACGATGGTCAGCTCAGGGTGGTCCCTGATGACCCCCATCGCCGGGGCGAGCCCGAGATGCGTGGGGCCCACGTCCTTGGAAAGCGCGAGCGCCCCGGCGTCCACGATGACTTGCTTTGACCCCGGCTGGTGCGAGACCACCGTAGCCAGGACGGTTACGCCCACGTCGCGGGGCTCGCACACGCCGATCTCCACCATGGTGCGGTCGAAAAAGACGTAGTTCCCCGGGCGCCCCTCGGTCAGCCCATCCCCGCGCTCCAGCGCCATCATGGACGGCGTGGAGCCGACGCTGACCGCCGGCACCTCGAGCCCCAAGCCCCGAAGCCGGTCCGCAAGCGCCGTCATCACCCGCCGCTCCTCCTCGGCCACCGCCGCCGCTTCAGCCCGGCCTCTGGTCTTATAGGCGTGTCCGGAGTGGCTGACGATTCCCCCGAACGTCGCGCCAGGCCCCGTGAGGGCACGCGCGACGTCCAGCGCGTAGGCGGACGCCGGGTCTACGCCGGCGCGGTGATAACCGCAATCCACTTTCACCCAGCCCGCGAGGCCGGTGTTCCGGAGCGCCCGCGCCGTATCGAGATCGTCGACCACGACGCCCAGTCGGGTGCGCTCGGCCACCCGGCGGGCGTGTGGGATGTGGCCGGGGTCGATCGGGAAAGCCCACAGAATGTCGTCGAATCCGGCATCCGCGAACGCCTCGGCTTCGTCGAGGGTCGAGACGGTGACGCCGCGAGCCCCGTGCGCGAGCTGGCGCCTTCCCAAGTCGACGCTCTTGTGGGTCTTGATGTGGGGCCGGAGCGCGATCCCCAAGCGCTTGGCCCGGCCCGCCATGGTGGCCAGGTTACGCTCGACCACGTCGAGGTGGAGCAGGAGGGCAGGGGTTTCGGTCATTCCTTGGACTCCGGGGTGAGGCGCGCCGTGAACCGGTCGAATGCGAGGACCGACAGGAGCAGGAGTGCGCCCCACACGTAGTTGAAGCGTTTGATGAGCAGCAGCCAATCCGGGTAGAGGTGGTCCGAGGTCAGGATCCCGGACAGGAGAATGCCGGCGACCGCGGTCGCGGTGGTACGGGCCCAGTGACGCGCCGGGGGCGTGACCGTCAGAACGCCGATCCATCCAGGAAACGCGAGCGTCTGATAGTAGAACCAGCCGATGGGCGTGATCAAAGACGCGAAGATGCATACCAGCCCGAGGTCACCGGCCCAGTCGTGTCCCGCCGGAGTCTCGAGGAGCGACCACAAGAGGATCAACCCGACCACGACCTCGATCGCGATGACCCACGGCGTCCTGAGTCCGAACCCTGCATGCAGCATGTTGCCCAGGGGCTGGGTCCCGAAATCGCCCATCATCGGAGCCGTGCGGCTGGCGGTGAACCAGCTCCACACGGCGTCGACC
>DATBBZ010000091.1:0-4828 GCA_036270745.1 Gemmatimonadales bacterium
GCGTTCAGGAGCCGCACCTTCTCTTCCTCCGCGTGCCGGGCGGAAAGGACCACGATCGGCATCGTGGCCCAGCGACGCAACTCGGTGCAGACTTCGAGGCCTGTCATATCAGGGAGGCCGAGGTCCAGGACGACAAGCTCAGGGCGTTCCACGGCGGCGATGTCGATCGCTTGCGACCCGGTGACCGCTTCGAGCACGCGCTGGGCGGAGTCACGCAGGGCGTTCTTGACCGCGCGACGGATCTGGGGCTCGTCGTCGACCACGAGGATGGCGCGCGCCGGGTCGAGCGCCGGTGTTAGGGGATGGGACATGGTGGTGTAGGTAAGACCGAAGAACGGCGGTGAGCGTCACAGGGAGGCGTCGACGGCTTGTGGAGCGGACTCCACCCACCCCCTGATTGGAGTACAGGCGGCCTGAATTCGACAGAAGAGGGAAACACGTGCGACACTCGGCTGTAATCGCATTCGCGAGGTTAGCGCCAGTGGCGATTCTGTGGATCGCCTGCATGGATCGTCCATCAACCTTCGCCACTCTCCGGGCAGACGCGGAAGCAGTGCCCGTGCCGAGCGGGGTGTCCTTTGTGCGGGATGCGCAATCCATCGAACACGGGCCGGGGTTCGCCACGGGAAAATTCGAGCAAGTGGTACGCCAATTTGCGACCAGTCTCTCCTGCGATTCTCTTGAGGACAGGTGGGTTCATGCCCTCGAGGCAGCGCATCGTCGATTTCAGCTGGCGGACTACCCCCATTCCTACGGAGCGCATGGCTCGTTGGGGATCAGGATTACCGGCCAGACGCATGCCCTCGGCATCACGCTTGGCAGTGACGACGGGCACTGCGAAAAACCCTTTGTGTATTCCTTCAACGCCCCACACTGAGAGTGTGCTGGGGGACTGCCAAACTGATTCGTCAGCGAGTTCGCGACCGCAGACCTGGTTGGAGTACAGGTGGCCAGGGACGAAGTTGACATCTCACTGTAACTGATCCGGTATCAAGCAGGAAAACAACGTCTTCCATCCATGTCTCCGCCCATCAGCCAACGCTTCGCGGCCACTAATTCCAAAGCGCGCGCATAGCCAGCCCGCATTCGATTCAGTCCGAATCGCTCAACCGCCCGCGTCCGGGCCCGCGTGCCCCAGACGCGACATTTTTGTTCGTCGCCCAACAACGTCGCGATCGCCGCGGCGAGGCGCTCGGGGTCTCCAGGAGCAACGATCACTCCCGCGTCCCCAACTACCTCAGGCACCCCACCCCCACCCACTCCGATCACCGGTCTCCCGCAGGCCATGGCTTCGAGTACGGTCAACCCAAACGTCTCCACTGGCGAAGGATGCACGAAGACCGTCGCGGCGTTGTAGGCGCCGACAAGGTCGGAAGGTGTCAGGTGCCCGACCAGCTGAAGATCGATCCCTAGGCGGCAGGCCTGTGCGGCGAGGCGGTCGCGTTGGGACCCTTTCCCGCCCAGGACCAGCACTGCGCGTGGAGCAGGGACTCTCGCCAGAGCCTCGACGAGATCCTCGTACCGCTTCTCCTCCTCAAGGGCCCCGACGGCGACGAGCAGGCGCCCGCTACCCAGGCGGTACCGCTGCCGGAACGCCTGGCCCGCGGTAGGGTCTGGACGATAGAAGTCGCAGTCTACTCCCTCCGGGATGACGATGAACGGTCGTCGCATCATGAAGGGCGCTTGCTGTTGAGCGCGGACGAGCCCCCTAGTTGTCAAGAAGACGGTCAGGTCTACGCGCCGATAGCTCATTCGGCTGAACATGTCTCGGGGCGCCCGCCACCCCGCGTAGTTGAAGCGATTGACGAGGGCGACGGGCCTCCCCCACACGGCGAGCGCACCCTGCCGGAGGTCTCTAGGCCTGTCGACGACCAGCACATCCAGGGCGTAGTCCCCGACTGCTCGCCGGAGGCAGCGCGCCGCTCGGAGGCTCGTGTGACCGACGGGCAACTCTGTGCACTCGACGCCCTCGGCCACTGCCGTAACAACGATCTCGGGCGCACTCGCGAGGAGCCGAGCGTGATGTCCAGCAGACATCATCCCACGTGCGATCTGGACGTAGCTCGTGCCCGACCCACGCCAGCACCTGGCGGAAGTGAGCAGGCCGATCTGGAGCGACCGACTAGTCACCTTGGAACCACCGCAGTCGGAAGAGATCCCAATGGAAGCGATTGATCGTCGTATCTGGGGTGACAGCGATCCGCCGAAGGCTGAGAAGATCGGTGTGATCGGTATTCATTCGACGCCGAACGATCACGGCTGCTTCATAGCCTGCGTCCAGTGCGAGGCGCTTGACCTGGTCATTGCATTCCGAATAGGGGTACCCCAGAACGGTGACCGGTTTTCCGCACAGCGCTTCGAGGTCTTGGCGGGAGTGCTGAAGCTCGTCCCGGGCTAACGCCGCGGGGACCGCCGTCAGGTGGGCGTGGGTGCGAGTATGGGAGCCAAACTCCGCGCCCTCCGTCTGCATTTCCTGCACGTCGGTCGCCGTCAGCAGGGGTTCCTGTTGAGCGTCTCGGTCCCAGGCGTTCGTCTCACCGAGTAGGCCAGACACGATGAAGACGGTCGCGCCGAAGCCGAAGTGCTTGAGGATCGGCCAGGCGATGCTCCGGTTTGACCGATAGCCATCGTCAAAAGTCAGGATGATGGATCGCCGCGGCAGCGGACGGCTCGTGCGCCGATGCACGAGGTAGTCGGCGAACGTGATCGTGTGATAACCCTGGCTCTTCAGATGATGGAGCTGACGTTCGAAGGCTTCCGGCAGCACGTAGTTTCGCGGGTACCGCGCTCCACGCGGTGGGTTGTCGATCGCGTGGTACGCCAGGATGGGTAGCTTCACTTGCCTGATGCTGCCCTGGGAACCGGAACGCACGCGTGCGAGCCCGGCTCCAAGGACTTTAAGGTTGACCTATTCTTCGTGAGCGAGCGACTGACCGTCGGGGCCGACCTGGACCTCTGAGCGTACCTGTGCCTCGTAGGCCACGAGGGTCCCATGCTTGGTGAGGGACTCGACCTTCATGATCTTCCCGGCGCCTGCCTTCTTCTGCAGCCCTTCGCGTACGGCGGCAGGCAAGGCGCTGAGGGCCACTTCTTCCTCTACCTCGAGCACGCTGCCGTCTGCGGCTATGCTGACATCGCGGGAATGCCCGTTCACGGTCATGGCGACTTCATACTGCAACTGACCGTCTTCCACTTCACTCGAGTAGCCCCGCACCGTCGCGCCCTTGCTCTGGTCGTCCGCCGTCTTCAGGACGGGTGCCGGCAAGTCCGATTTCTTGAGTCGTTTTTCCTGAGCTGGTGCGCCCGTCGCGCCTAGCAAAGCAAGCGCAAGGAACGACCACAGGATCCGCCTGGTGCCTTTCATTTGCCGATCTCCCCAATCACAGAAGTGGTTCCGCCGTCGCTAGGCCCGGACCTTGTCCCGGGGTGTCGCCACGTTCATCATGTTACACCCTGAACCTGTCGGCGAGCTTACGCCCCCATGACGAATGCCGAGCACGGCAAGCGCGGATCGTGATGCCAGGCTCTCTAGGCGGAAGGCAAAGGAGTGGTCGGCGTACGTTGGCGTTCGTTGCGCGTGTGCTGCTACAGCCGAGCCTCCCAAGCCTTGTAGTTCTGCACACGGTCTTGAACAAACGGGTCTGCGCGATCAGTGCGAGTGCCAGCCGGGTGACCGTACTGGCCGGGAAGCGCAGAGGGCGCACGACATCCATGAAAAAGGATCGCATGACGTCCACTCGGCGATTACGACTTCTCAGCAGCGCAGAAAGCGTCCGACTACCGTACGCTGGGCGCAACACACCGTCGAGAACGCGAGCGCCTTGCACGGGAGACGGGTCAGTGACCCGACTACCCGGCGAAGACCAGCTGTTGTAGTAGGAGATTCATTCGGTGGATTACCGTACGTGGTGGAGCACGGTCTCGATGTCCGGCCAGAATTCCGCCGCCAGGTTGTACAGCGCCGTATTCCCAAGGTCGATGGCGGCGCGGCCAACCGTAGGGCCCCACCCGACCTGTTGCTTAGGGAAGTAAAGGTTCGAAAGCCCGGCGGAGATGGCGGTGCCTGAGAGCGCCGAACTGTTGAATACCCAGTGGCCCTCGTCGGAGTGGGTGACGAAGACGCGCGACACCGCGTACGCCACACGCCCGCCGAAAGAGGCTCTTCCAAGGCGGAAGTAGCGGGGGTCTTGGTGCAGGAGGGATGGCAGGAGGAAGTCCCCCAGAAAGCTGGATGTGTTCGCCTCTAACTCCAAAGAGCCAAAGCACTTTCCATAGCCCCCCCACCCCTTCCCATAGCCGCAATAGCCGTCCCTCGACGAATGCTCGACCGTGGCCGTCAAGATTGCGTACCATCCGAGACCTCGCGGATCGTAGGTGCCCTCGAGCCATTCGCCAAACTTTTCGCGCGGAGTCAGTGGGTTGAATGTTCCCTGGCAGGTCACGTTGAACGCAGGGATGACCCAAAAAATGTGGCCGACCGAGCCCGTATCGGGGCACGGAGGATGGTCGGGAGTCACGGATTGGGAATACCCGCGCCCTGGAAACGATAGGAGTAGCAGCACTAGGAACGTGCCTGCCGCAATCCGGTCTCGGGTGCCCGAATCAGGCCTCTTCGAATCAAGGTTCTCCGGCCGGCCCGCTGCGTCAGTGGTTGGCAATTGGGGTTTCACGCCTTGCCCCCTCCAACCGTTGGCGCGTGAAGATTCGCTGGCGAACACGTTGCTTTGGGCGACCACCGCAGTCACGGCGATCCCCTGCCTAGCCGTTCTGAAGGCAGAGTGTGCGCGAGGCGGAGGCAAGTAGACCCGCGACGCCCTATGGTACGCCT
>DATBBZ010000092.1:0-6328 GCA_036270745.1 Gemmatimonadales bacterium
ACCGCCGCGAGCGCCACGCCCGCGTTGCGCACGTTGTGGGCTCCCGGCACCTGGAGCGTCAGCGCGACCGTGTCCCCATTCGGCAATTTCACCTGCGCCGTGGACCCGGTCGCTGAAAAATGCGCGTTACGGATCCGCACGTCGCCCGACTCGGTCCCGACCGTCCAGACCGGGACCTTCAGCGCGCGAACGACGCGCTGAGCCCCCGGATCCTCCGCCGACGCGATGACCCGCCGCGCCCGTCCCGCGAACTCCGCGAACGCTTCCTCGAGTGCACCGACACTTCCGTAACACTCCAGATGGTCGGGTTCAACGTTGTTGACCACGGCCACCGTCGGCTGCAGCGAGAGAAACGCCTTGTCGTATTCGTCGGCCTCGACCACGAAGAGCTCGGAACTCCCCTGGCGGGCATTGCCACCCCACCCAGCGACACGGCCGCCGACGAGTCCCGTGGGATTTCGTCCGGCGGCCGCTAAGCCCTCCGTCACCATGACCGTGGTGGTCGTCTTCCCGTGCGTTCCGGCGATCGCCACGACCGTCCCTCCAGCGACGGCTTCCCCCAGGGCATCAGCCCTCCGGATGACCGGGACTCCCAAGGTGCGCGCCCGCTCGACTTCCGGGTGATTCGGCGGGATGGCCGCCGTGACCACCAGCGCTCGCGCCCCCTCCAGGTGAGACGGGTCGTGTCCCCTGGAGACCGGAACCCCCAACGCCACAAGATCTTGGGCTCCGCCTGGATCCTGATCGCACCCGGTGACTTGGACCCCACGCCGCTTGGCGATCAGCGCCAAAGCGCTCATCCCGGCGCCGGCGATGCCCATAAAGTGGACTGGGCGAGGGTCCCCGGGTGCAAACAAGGTCATCTGTAGTGGGCTAATATAGGGAATCTACTACACTTGCGAAAGAGTGCGCCCCTTACGACACGAGTGTCAACAATCTTGACACAACGTCTCGGGACGCGTTTGGGTGACCCCGACCGAGGGCCGCGCGCGCCATCGCGTGACGCCGAACCGCGTCGGACATCAGCTGCGTGATCGCCTGCGTGAGCGAGTGCGGCGTGAGCGTCGACTCTTCCATCAGAACGCTGGCGTTCGCCGCCGCCATCGCGCGCGCGTTCTCGAGCTGGTGATTCGCCGCCGCGGTCGGCAAGGGAATCAGCAATGAGGGTTTCCCCCACGCGGCGAGCTCCGCGATGGTGAGCGCACCGGCACGGCACACCACCAGGTCGGTGGCGCGATAGATCGGCGCCATGGGATCGAAGAACCCCTGCACCACGACGCGCCCGGGCCTCGCATAGCCCGAGAGCCCGGCATAGTTCGCCACACCGGTCCCCCAGATCAGATTCACGTCGGGCAAGTGGCCATGCTCCAGCACACCGGCCATCGCGTAGTTGATCGCGCGCGCCCCCTGCCCTCCACCGAACACCAGGAGCGTGGGGAGCGCCGGGTCGAGCCCGAGCGCCTTCACCGCCTCGGCACGGTCACCCGGTTCGGGAGGGCGAATCGGATTACCGAAGGTGAAGACCTCGGTCCGGTCTCCGGGCCGGAGCAGTGCCTTCGCCTCCGGAAACCCCAGATGGATCTGGCGCGCGCGCCCTGACAGCCAGCGGGTGGCGATCCCGGGCCGCGCGTCCGACTCCTGAATGGCCGTCGGAAGGTCCGACCGCTGGGCATGATAGACCACCGGCCCCGAGGCGTACCCGCCGGTCCCCACGACGAGCGTGGGTTGCACCTCGGCGAGCAGCGCGCCGATGCGGCGCCACAAACGCACCGCCAGCACCGGCCACTGAACGTTCTTCCACCACTGCCGCCGGTAGATAGGCTGCAGTGGGAGCAGTGTGAACGGATACGGATGATGCGGCAGGATCTGCGATTCGATGCCGCGCTCCGCGCCCACCAGATGGATCTCGATGTCGGGGCGCATCTGGCGGAACGTGTCCGCCAGAGCCAATGCGGGCGTCAAATGCCCCCCCGTACCGCCCCCCGAAATGAGAATCTTCACTTGGTGGCGCCCGCGGGAGCCGTGGCGCGGCGACGGCCGGCGGTCTTCCGCCGGGCCTGCTCACCGTGACCGATGCTGACCAGCACCCCGATCGCCGCCAGGGAGACGAACAGGCTGGTGCGGCCATAGGAGATGAGCGGCAGCGTGATGCCGGTCGCCGGCATGACCGCCAGCGTCACGGCGATGTGCAGGATGGCGGTCACGCCGATCACGGCGGTCAGGCCCACGGCCAGGAATTGGCCGAAAGGATCGGGCGCGCGCCGCGCGATCCGGAACCCCAGCCAGCAGATCCCGCCGAAACACAGGATGATCACGAGCGCACCGAGGAATCCCCACTCCTCGGCGATGGTCGAGAAAATGAAGTCCGAATAGGCGTACGGGAGATAGCCGAGCTTCTGCTGCCCCTGCCCGAACCCCACGCCGATCAACCGCCCCGCCCCGATGCCCACGAGCGACTGATGCACCTGGGATTGGGCCTCACTCGGGGCGCTGCCGGAGCTGAGGAAGTGCAACACCCGGGCCATCCGGTACTGCGCGCTCGCCACGGCGCCGAACAACACCGGTGCGGCCCCGACTCCCAGGAGCAGGAAATGCCCGATCCGGGCGCCGGCGGCGAAGAGCACCGCTCCCGCGAGCATGGTCAGCAGCAGCGCCATCGACAGGTTGGGCTCGAGGAAGACGAGCCCGATGACCGGAAACAGGACCACGAGAAACGGCAGGAGCCCGAACTTGAAGGTCCGGATCTGGTCGCCCTTCTTGGCCGCGAGCATCGCGGTCCAGCACACCACGGTGAACTTCGCGAGCTCGGACGGCTGAATCACGGTGAACCCGAGGTTCACCCAGCGCCGGGCACCGTTCAGGGTGGGCGCGATGATCCGGGTGAACGGCAGGATGGGCAGGAGCAGGAGGAATGCGGTCAGCCCCAGGAGGGGCCAGGCCCAGCGCTGCCAGACGTGATAGTCGGTGCGGGCCAGGATGGTGGCCCCGAGCCCACCGATGGCGGCTCCAATGGCCTGCTTGAAAAAGTAGCTGGCGCCCACGACGCCGCCCTGCGTGTTGACGAGGCTCGAAGCGCCGTACACCGACACTAGTCCGACCACGATCAGCACCGAGGCGAGAATACCGAGCAGGCGCGTCTCCCACTGATTGTCCTTCACAGGCCCTCCGCGAACCGGCGGAAGGTCGCGCCCCGTTCTTCGTAGTTCTTGAACTGATCGTAGCTCGAGCAGGCGGGTGAGAGCAGCACGGCATCACCGGGCCGGGCGGCCGCGCGGGCCTGTTCCAGCACAGTCGCGAACGTCGTCCCGCGCGCGATCGGCACCTGGCCCTCGAGATCCTTGGCGACGACCGGCCCCGCCTCCCCATACGCGATCACCAGCCGGCAGCGCCGCTTGAGGAGCGACCCCAGCCGCGTGTAGGGCTCTCCTTTGTGCCGTCCGCCCAGGAGGAGCACAAAGGGCCGCGTCATGGCGTCGACGGCGACGACCGTCGACGCGATGTTGGTGGCCTTCGAGTCGTTGATCCACAGCACGCCGCCGGCCTCCCGGACCGGCTCGAGCCGGTGCGGAAGTGCCTGGAAGGTCGTGAGTCCCCGCGTGATGGACGCTTGCGCCACTCCCGCCCGGTGCACCGCCAGAGCGCCCGCCAGCGCGTTCGCGACGTTGTGGGCGCCCAGAAGGGAGAGCTCTTTCCGCGGGAGCAGGACATCGTTCTGAAGCATCAGCACGTCCGCCGCTCCGTCGTACCAGGCGTCGGCCTTCCACTCGAGGGAGAACTGCACCTTGGCGCCCGCCACGCCCTTGACCATGTCCAGCACTGCCCGATCGTCACCATTCACCACCCAGGTGTTCGTCGCGCCGGCATTCCGGAAGAGAAGGGCCTTGTCGGCGTAGTACTCCCCTACGGTGGCGTACCGGTCGAGGTGATCGGGGGCGAGGTTGGTGAGGACACCGACGTCAGGTGCGAAGTGCGGCGAGTCGTGCAGCTGAAACGATGAGACCTCGACGGCCAGGAGCTGGGGGCGCGGGGCCGACAGGGCCAGGTCCGACACGGGCCGGCCGATGTTCCCCACTGCCTCCGCGTCGATTCCGGCGGTGCGCAGGAGATGCGCAATGAGCGCCGTCGTGGTCGTCTTCCCATTCGTGCCGGTGATCGCGATGAGCCGCGTGTCTCCGAGCGCCCGGCACCCGACATCGAGCTCCGACACGACGGGAATCCCGGCGGCGCGCGCGGCCTGGAGGGGCGGGGCATCGGGCGGGACGCCGGGCGACACCACCACGCCGGCGGCGTGCGAGATCCGCGCGATATTGTGATGCCCGATTTCCACTTCGACACCCGGGAGCGCGCCCAGCGCCTGGAGGGCATCGCCGGCGTAGGGATGATGTGAGCCGTCCGATGCATAGACCTTCACGTGCTCACGGGCCAGAAGCCTGGTGACCGCGACCCCGCTCTTCCCCAGCCCGATGACCGCGACGGTGCCGTTCCGCCAGGAATCGGGGAGCTTCATCGCACCTTGAGCGTCGCGAGCGCGATGGCCGCGCTCAACACGCCCAGGATGTAGAACCGCATCACCACCAGCGGCTCCGCCCACCCCATCTTCTCGAAGTGGTGATGCAGCGGCGCCATCCGGAAGACCCGGTGCGCGTCCGCGTACTCCTTGCCGTGCCGCCGCCGGTTCCACCGGTACACGTTGACCTGAATCATTACCGACAGCGTCTCCGCCACGAACACCGCGCCGGCGATGAGCAGCAGAAACTCGGCCTTCAGCATGATGGCGACCGCCCCCAACGCCCCGCCGATCGCGAGCGATCCGGTGTCCCCCATGAAGACCTTGGCCGGATGGGCGTTGAACCACAGGAATCCGAGACTCGCGCCGAGGAGGGCGGCACAGAAGACCGCGAGCTCGCCGGCGCCGGGAGAAAAGAGGACGCCCAGGTACTTCGAGTAGTCCGCGCGGCCGAAGACGTAGGCAAAGATCGTGAAGGAGCCCGCGACGATAGCCGTGAGCCCGGTCGCGAGGCCATCCAGTCCATCCGTGAGATTCACGGCATTGGATGACCCGGTCACCACCACGGTCACGAAGGCGATGTAGATCGGCCACGGCAGAACGAGAAACACGTACTTGAGCAGCGGCAGCTGAGTCGCCGTCGCCCACTTGTCCACGAAGGGCCAGGTCACGAGAAACGCGCCGAGGGCCAGCCCGAACGTGACCTGGCCGACCAGCTTCCACCGGGCCACAAGACCCTGCGACTTGCCGCGCACGATCTTGAGGTAGTCGTCGATGAATCCGATCACGCCCATCCACAGGGTCGCGACCACCGCGACCAGCACATAGCGGGTGTCGAGCCGGGCCCACAGCAAGGTCGGGATGACGGTGGCGATGATGATGATGAGACCGCCCATCGTCGGAGTCCCGCGCTTCCCCTGATGGCTCGCCGGCCCCTCGGCCCGCACCACCTGGCCCACGTTGCGGCGGCGCAGGATATCGATGATCCACGGACCCACCAGAAAGGCGACGATCAGGGCCGTGGCCGTCGCCCCGGCGATCCGGAACGTGATGTAGTTGAAGAGATTGAAGATGATCGACGTCTTGGCGAGTGGCGCCAGCAGGTGATAGAACACGGCCCGATTCCCGCCCTCTCAGTTGAGGTGGCGCAACACCCGTTCGAGCGCGACGCCGCGAGACGCCTTCAACAGCACGACTTCATTCCCCTTGAGACGCTGTTTGAGCAGCGGTCCCAACCGCTCCGCATCCGGCGCCACCACGAGGCGATCCTGGAGCAGGCCGGCGAACGGCGAGAACGCGGCCGCGAAGGCGCCGACCGCACCTACCAGGGCCGGCGCCGCGGCGACGATCTCCTCCGCCGCCGCCCGATGCAATCTGTCACTCTCCGGGCCCAACTCCAACATCGTCCCGACCACCACCGCGAGCGGCCGGGAGCGCTGCTGCGCCAGCCACTGAGCGAACTCCACCGCGCGCCGGAGTGACCCGGGGTTCGCGTTGTAGCTGTCATCGATCACGGTCAAACCGCGCACGTCGGTGATCCCGCCCCGGCCGCCCGGCACCCGCGCCGTCGTCAGCCCCTGCAACGCGTCCCCGGGACGGATCCCCACTTCCCGCGCTACCGCCACCGCGATCGCGGCATTGTCGATCTGATGGAAGCCCGTGAGGGGGACCGTGACTTCACGGCCGCCCCACCGGATCCGCGGATGACCACCCTCGTCCAGCTCAGCCGCATCAGGGTGGACCTCCGCCCCCGGTCCAGCCCCCGCGACGACCGTCTTCGTTTTCGCGCGTGTCGCCACGGCCAGCCCAGGGGGTTCCGTA
>DATBBZ010000093.1:0-7909 GCA_036270745.1 Gemmatimonadales bacterium
CCCGCGTCTCCCACGGCGATCACGACCACTTTCTTGGACAACCGTCGCTTCCACTCATAGCGCTGCACCGCGACCCAACCGCCGGTGCCCGCATGTTCTACAATATTCTGGCACGCCTCCGAAAGCGCCATAGCGAAGCCCACGGTGGCCTTGGGATCGATGCCGAGTTGCGACGTGAGGATGGCGGTGGCCCGCTGCTGGATGTGACTGACCACCTGATGCACGTCCTCGGCGGCGCGCACCGCGGTGACCGGGAGCAGGACGTCGCTCTCCTCTGCCGGCTTCAGCTTCGGCACCTTGCCGTGGATCTCGAACAGCGCCGCGGCTTGTTGAAAAAACCCCGCGCGCGTCCAGTAGCTCAGCACGCGCGGATTGGCGGGAATGGTGAGCAGCGGACGCTCACGCCCGGCGCCCTGCACGGCCTGTCCCGCGACGAGCAACGCCACGAAGCCGTACGGAGACGCCCACTCCGTCGCATGCGCGTCGAAGAGCAGCCGCTCGCCCCCCGCCGCGCCCTGCGCGAACGACGCGGCGAATTGCTCGAAGGTGCGATCGTCGAACTGCTGCGGGACGTCCACCAGCCGCGTCATACGCCCGCCAGTTTTCCGAGGAGATGATCCCGCAGGCCGGTGGCGCCGCGGAACGAGACGTTGCGTGCGGCCCGGCGCGCCGCGAGCTGCAGCGCCGCCTCCACGTCCGCGCCCTGCACCAGCGCCGCCGCGGCCGTCGCGCCGAACACGTCGCCGCATCCGGTGGGATCGCCGTCCGCGAACGACGCCGCGCCCGTCTCGCCGGTCGAGACCCGGGCCGTACGCACCGGTGTGCCGGTGAAGTAAGCGGCACCGCGCCGGCCCAGCGTCACGCACAGCACCCTGGTGCCCGAGGCGAGCGCGCCCGCCGCTACCGCGAGGGGATCGGGGCCGAGCTGGCTCATCTCTTCTTCGTTGAGCTGGACCGCGTCGAAGCATCCGAACCACCCCGGTCCATCCACCAAGGGCTGGAGGGTCCGCAAACCGTTCGCGTCCTTGGCGAGAAAGAGACTGTGCAGATCGGCGTAGATGAACTGGGAGAATCCGCGGCGCAGCATCCGCGCGGTGTCGAGGCTCATCTCGAGGCCCGAGATGAAATTGATGTACAGGGCATCCAGGTCTCCCACCATGGGGCCCAGCTCTTCCCACGCCCACCCCGGCACGCCGCCGGACATCAGCTCGCAGCGGCGCTCCGTCGTCTCGTAGCGCAGGGTCACGCGGTTGTTCCCCTCGGGCACCAGGACGAACCTCGCCGCGGCAGCCACGTGGCGGAGGGTCCGCAGGAATTGCTCCGCCGGGAGGGCGAGATCGCGTCCGACCTTGATCAGGGGCACGATCTCCCAACCGTCACCGAGCGCCGCGTCCAGTCCCGCCAGGGCGTACGCGATGCCGCCCCATTCCTCGATCGCGGGCTGGGCGGGGTCCCGTCCGTAGATCGTGTCCCAGACCATGGCGCCGACCACGCCGATCCGCTTCACGCTCCCTCCCGGTGTCCCAGGTGTTTGTCGATGAACGCCGCGGCGGCGCCGTATACGCCGGCCGTGCCCGGCAGCTCGCCGGGGACGATCCGGCAGGCCTTGACCGCGTCCTTGAACGCGCGCCGGTGCACTTCGCGCCGCAACGGATCGAAGAGCCGGCTGCCGGCGAGCGTCACGCCGCCGCAGATGACGACCACGTCCGGGTTGAAGATGTTGATGATGTTGGCGACCCCGGCGCCCAGGAGCTTGGCGGTGTCGTTGACCACCTCTTGCGCGTACTGGTCGCCGTCATGGGCGGCCTGGTACACCACCTGCGCGGTGAGTTTGGACAAGTAGCCGGCCACGTATTTGGCGAGCGTGGTCTCCACGCCCGACTCGATGCCTTCGGCCGCCCGCGCGGCGATGGCGGGTCCCGACGCGTAGGCTTCGAGGCAGCCGTAGTTGCCGCACTTACACCGGCGCCCGGTGGGGTCGATGGTCGTGTGGCCGATCTCGCCCGCGACGTCCGAGGCGCCGTGGTAGATCTTGCCGTCCAGCACGATGCCCCCGCCGATGCCCGTGCCGATGGTGAGTCCGACCACGGCCTTCGCGCCCCGGGCCGCGCCGCGCCACCACTCACCGTAGATGGCGCAGTTGGCGTCGTTGTCGAGCTCGGCTGGGAGACCGGTCACCTTCGTCACGCGGTCCCGCAGCGGGAAGTTGGTCCAGCCCAGGTTGGGCGTGAACAGGACGATGCCCCGGTGGGTGTCCAGCGGACCGGGGGAGCCGATCCCGACGCCCACGATGTCCTTGCCCTTCGCGGCCGACGTGGAGTGCTTGACCAGCCTGCCCATGCGCTCCAGGACGGCGTCGGCACCCTCTTCGGAATGCGTCGGCTCCACCACCTCACCGAGCAGCTCCGACCCGTCCTCGGCCACCGTGCCGACGACCAGATTGGTCCCCCCGATATCAATCCCGACGACGTAGCGCACCGGTCTCCTCGATCGCGGCGATCACCCGTTCCACGGAAAGATCCCGCATACAGCGATGATGTCCCAGCGGGCACTCGGCCGGCCCGTGCTTCGAACAGGGTCGGCACGCCAGGTCCGCCACCTCCACGACGCGGTCCCCCGGGTACAACGGTCCGAACCCGAATGACGACAGCGTGGGACCGAAGATCGCCACGGTCGGTGTGCCGACCGCCTGGGCGAAGTGCAGGGGCGCGCTGTCGTTGGTCACGAGCAGACGGCACCGGGAGAGCAGCGCCGCCGACTCCCGCAGCGTGAGGGTCCCGCACCCGTTCGCGGCCTTGCCTCCCGCGCTCTGCACGGCCGCGACGATCGTTTCGGCGAGGGGCTGGTCCCCGCCGCCTCCGACCACCGCAATGGCATGCCTCGGCGCCAGTCGACCCGCGAGGGCGGCGAAGTGCGGCCAGCGCTTCGTGCCCCAGATGGACCCCGGCGCCAGGGCCACGACGTCGTTCCCCAGCCCGGAGGACTCGAGAAACGCCGCGGCGGCTCCATGATCCGCGGGCGTGAGCCCGATGCTCGGCGTCCGGATCGCCTGCGGGTCGCCCGCGAGCGCCAGCAGGCGGTCCACTTCATGGCCGCTCGTGGGGCGGTTCCGGCTTTCCGAATACAGTGACCGCCATCCATCCCGGAAGCCCACGCGCCGGGGAACCCGGGCCCACCAGACCAGGAGCGCACTGCGCAGGGACCGGTGCGGCACATACGCGACTTCATAGTGCGCTTCCCGGAGCCGCCGCGCGAGGGCGGCGAAGCCGCCCCAGCCACGGTCGGCGCCGCGCTTGTCGTAGCGGATCACCTGCCGGACCGCGGGATGGGTATCGAGGAGGGGCGCCGCGGCGGGGGTGGTAACCACGTCCACCGGCCCATGCCGGGCCGCGAGGGCCCGGAGCAGGGGCGTCGTCAGCACGACGTCTCCCAGAAACGCCGTTTGCACGACGAGACTAGTCAACCTGCAGCACCGCCAGGAACGCCTCCTGCGGGATCTCGACGGTGCCGACCTGCTTCATGCGCTTCTTTCCTTCTTTCTGCTTCTCCAGAAGCTTCCGCTTCCGGGTGACGTCACCGCCGTAGCACTTGGCGGTCACGTTCTTCCGGAGGGGGCGGATCGATTCCCGGGAGATGACCTTGGTGCCGATCGCGGCCTGGATCACCACCTCGAACAGCTGGCGGGGAATCAACTCCTTCAACTTCTCCGCGATCTTCCGTCCCCACTCGTACGCCTTGTCCTTGTGGATGATGACGCTGAAGGCGTCCACCGCGTCCCCGTTCAGCAGCATGTCGAGCTTCACCAGCTCGGAGCGACGGTAGGCCAGGAACTCGTAGTCCAGGGACGCGTAACCCCGCGAGATGGTCTTCAACTTGTCGTAGAAGTCGAGGATGATCTCGGCGAGGGGAAACTCCCAGCTGAACTCCACGCGGGTCGGATCGACGTAGTGCATGCCGAGATACACGCCGCGCCGTTCCTGTCCGAGTTTCATCATGGCGCCGATGTAGTCGGCGGGCGCGAGCACGCGGGCCTTCACATACGGCTCCTCGATGCGATCCACCGTCGAGCCGTGCGGCATCAGCGACGGGTTCTCGACCAGCTCCTTCGCCCCGTCGGTCTTGTAGACGTGGTACTCCACGTTGGGAACGGTGGATATGAGGTCCAAGTCGAATTCCCGCTCGAGCCGCTCCCGGACGATCTCCATATGAAGGAGGCCCAGGAATCCGCAGCGGAACCCGAAGCCGAGGGCCACCGACGATTCGGGTTCGTAGTGGAGCGAGGCGTCATTCAGCTGGAGCTTTTCCAGGGCGTCCCGGAGCTCCTCGTACTGCTCCGCGTTGGTCGGGTACAGTCCCGCGAACACCATGGACTGGATGTCGCGATACCCGGGGAGCATGGGGACCTCGATGTGCCCCGCGTCGAGGATGGTATCCCCCGGCCGCGTCTCCTGTACGCCCCGGACGTTCGCGACGACGTAGCCGACTTCCCCGGCCGCGAGCTGCTCCACCGGCTTATGTCCGAGCTGGAGGTTGCCCACTTCGTCGACCTGATAGTGATCGTCTTTGTGGGCTCCGAACACGATCTGCATGCCGGACTTGATCACGCCGTCGACCACGCGGATGCTGGGGATCGCGCCCCGGAACCGGTCGTAGTAGGAATCGAAAATGAGCGCGCGGAGGGGCGCGGCCGGATCGCCCTTGGGCGGGGGGATGCGCTTCACCACCGCTTCCAGGAGCTCGGGCACCCCGGTGCCTTCTTTCGCCGAGATCCGGAGGATCTCTTCCGGACGGGAGCCGATGAGGTCGTGCACCTCCTCGGCCCGCCGGTCCGGCTCGGCGCCGGGGAGGTCGATCTTGTTGAGGACCGGGATGATCTCGAGCCCCGCGTCGAGGGCGAGAAACAGATTGGACAGCGTCTGCGCCTGCACGCCCTGGGACGCGTCCACCACCAGGATGGCCCCTTCGCACGCGGCTAACGACCGCGAGACTTCGTAGGTGAAGTCGACGTGCCCGGGGGTATCGATGAGGTTGAGCTCGTAGATCTCTCCGTCCGCGGCGTGATAGTTCATGCGGACGGCGTTCAGCTTGATGGTGATCCCGCGCTCGCGCTCCAGGTCCATCGTGTCCAGCACCTGCGCCCGCATCAGCCGCTTGTCCAGCGTGCCGGTGCGTTCGATCAGGCGGTCGGCCAGGGTCGACTTGCCGTGGTCGATGTGGGCGACGATGCAGAAGTTGCGGATGAGGGACTGGCGCATTGGCGGGGGAATATACCGGGTGTCAGGTGTCAGGTGCCGGGTGTCAGGACTGAAGCCCTGGCACCTGAAACCCGGCACCCGACACCTTATGTTTCCGTTTCCGAATGCCCCCAATCACCGGCTGGTACGATCCCACGCCCAAGGGCGGTGCCCTGCGGCTCGCGGCCAACGGCTATCTGCCTGCCAACGGCGACCAGGCCGTGCGCTTGCCGGGGCTCCGTCGCGGAGACCTTGTGGTCACGGACGGCGGGCGGGTCACGTCCGTGAACGGCGCTGCCCCGGAGCATCTCGCCGACCGCCCCGACTTCACCAAGCTCGGCGCCGTGCATCCGGACCGCACGCTCCGCCTCGAAACCGACAAGGCCTCGAGTCCGAGGACCTCCGCGATCCAGCGGGTCGTGGATCTGGTGTGCCCGCTGGGCTTCGGGCAGCGCGCGCTGATCGTGTCCCCGCCGAAGGCCGGCAAGACCGTGACCCTCCAGGCCGTGGCCGAAGCGGTGGCGCTCAACGCGCCCACGGCGACGCTCTTGATCCTCCTGGTGGACGAACGGCCCGAAGAGGTGAGCGAGATGGTGGACTGGGGGCGGGGCGAGGTGGTCGCGTCGAGCTTCGACCTCCCGCACGAGCGGCATGTCGCCGTGGCCGACATGGTGTTCGAGCATGCCCGCCGGCAGGTGGAGCTGGGCCGGGACGTCGTCATTGTCCTCGACTCGCTCACCCGACTGGCCCGCTCGCACAACACGGCCGGAGGACGGGGCAGTGGCCGGACCATGTCCGGGGGACTCGACGCCAACGCGCTGGCCAAACCCAAGGCCCTCTTCGGCGCGGCGCGGGCCGTTCCCGAGGGCGGTTCCCTCACCGTGATCGCGACAGCCCTGGTGGAGACGGACAGCAGGATGGACGACGTGATCTTCGAGGAGTTCAAGGGGACCGGCAACGCCGAGCTCCGGCTGTCACGGGAGCTGGCCGACCGGCGCATCTATCCCGCCGTGGACATTGCCGCGTCGGGTACTCGTCGTGAGGAGCTGCTCGGCGACGCCGCCACCGTCGAGGCCAAACAAAAGCTGCGGCGGGGGCTTGTGGACCTGCCGCCGGAGCAGGGGATGCAACAACTGCTGTCCCTCATGAAGCGCGCCCCGACCAACACGGACCTGCTCCAGGGCTTGCGTTAGTTCGGCTTCCGCCGCCGCAGCTCCGGCTGACCCTTGGGAGGTGGTTCCTTCGGCGGTGGAGATTTTGCCTGCGGCGTCTGCCGCGGCGGCTCGCGCCGGGGTTCGGCGTTGGGTTTCGGCTGCGGCCGCGGCGGAGGCGGCGCGGGAGCGGGCTGATGCTCCGGCGGCCGGCGGCGCTGTTCCGGTTGGCGGTGGTCCGGTTGCTGTGGCTCCGGTTGCTGCGGCGCGGGCTGCTCCCGCCCCCCCCGGTTCGGCGCCGGAACCCGCCCGGAACCCCCGAAGTCCCGTCCCGTGGCACCGGTGCGCCCGCCCTCCCGAGACCGGTCGCGGGTCACCGTAACGAACTGATCATCCCCCACGCCTTCGCGGTCCTTGAAGACGAACCGCGGCTCCGGGCGAAGCGGGCGGTTCACGACGACGCTCCGGCCCTGATAGTAGCGATACGGGTAGTACATGGGGTCGTCGTAGGCGACGATCCGGAACCGGGGACAGGTGGCGGCATACGGGTCCCAGGTCCCGAAGGTCGCGAAGGCGTGACAGTCGTAACACAGGAAGCGGGGGTAGTCGTAGTGGCGCTCGACGTAGTACGGCGAAATGTCGTAGTCCCAGTCGTTGTCGCCGGCGGGAAGAATCCGTCCCGCCAGGTCGGTCAGCGCGACGTAGGGATCGCCGTGGATCCGGTCGCCGATGGCGCGGTAGTCCCAGTGATCGCCGTCAGTGATGGCGTCGAAGGCGAAGGGGTCCGGGGACGAGACGGCGAACACGTAGCCGACGCCGGGGTCGTCGTCGACGTCGAACGCGGTCGAGTTGCGGGTCTGCTCGATTTCATATTCCCGGTCACCCCGGACGTAGTCGTCCATCCACGGGGCCCGGGGGAAGAGCACCCGCATCCGGCCGTCGGTGTCCACCCGGAGGACGGCGACGTAGGCGTCCTCTTCGCCCCGGATGAACACGCGCGCGTGGTCCCCGGCCCGGTACGGATCGGTGCCATTCTCCGTCCACACCTGCACGCGTCCCTTCCCGTCGCTCCCGTTCCCTTTGAGGGCGGACGGTTGCGTCGGGGCGGGAACGGCGAGCAACAGCCCACCGGCGAAGAGGGCGTAGTGAATGAGCATGGCTTCCCTGGGAACCCTCAAGTGCAGAGAACATGCCATCCGACAGATTCCCGTCAGGTGCGCATAACACACTGTCAACTATGAGCTTACGCCACGACGGCAACCCGCCCACTCAGCCCGGTGTCTCCTGGCCCGGACGCTTCGTCGTCCGTTAGCTTCCGCCCCGAATGCCCCTCGGATCCCGCCTCGATCTGCTCGATCCTCGCGAGGTCGCCCAACTGGGCGGCCTCGAGATCGCGGCCGCCGGTGTGGTCGAAGGCTTCCTGGCCGGGCTCCATCGGTCCCCCTTCCGCGGCTTTTCGGTGGAGTTCACCGAGCATCGTGCCTATCAGCCGGGTGATGAGCTGCGATACCTGGATTGGCGGCT
>DATBBZ010000094.1:0-2593 GCA_036270745.1 Gemmatimonadales bacterium
ATGGGCTTCAGGTGCTCGTAGATGTCGTGAATGATCTGGGGCCCCGCCGGGCACCCCGGCGACGTGAGCGTCATGGTGACCCGCACGTCACCGTCCCCTGGGTCCACACCGTACACCAGACCCAGGTCGATGATGTTCAGATTGAGCTCGGGATCCTTCACCGACCGGAGCGCCGTCCGCAGCTGCTCCTCGGTGACCTGCACGTCCGTCATGCCGTTCCTCCTGCCGCGAACCTACCCGGGAACGGTGCCCCGGGGCAAGAAGTTCCTCTAGCGTTGACGGTCTCGCTCGCGCGCCGCGGCGTCCGCCAGGTGCCCTCGTACCGTCTTCAGTACCGTGAACGGTTTCTTCGCCCGCGGCACGAACGCGCGGTTGGTGAGCAGGATGACGAAGAGATCGCGATCCGGATCGATCCAGAGCGACGTGCCCGTCCATCCCGTGTGTCCAAAGCTCCGCGGGCCGAAGAGCGTCCCGGCACTCGAGACCTCCTCATCCGTTGGTACCGCCTGCCAGCCGAGGGCCCGGTGGTCGGGGCCGACGTCAGCTTGCGGCGATCGGGTGGTAAACAGCTTCACCGTGGCGGCTGAGACGAGTTGCTTGCCGTCTGCAAGCGTGCCGCCGCGGAGCAGGAACTGGGCGAAGCGGGCGAGGTCTTCACCCGTCGCAAAGAGCCCAGCGTTCCCCGATACGCCTCCCGCCTTCGCGGCCGTCGGATCGTTCACGAGGGCCGCAACGGGATGCCCGTGCCAGAGTCCAGTCGGCGCCGTGCGCCGCGCGAGCACTGGCGGCGGCCGGTAGAGGGTTTGCGCGAGTCCCAGGGGGTCGATGACCTCGTTCGCGACGAACTGGTCGAGGGGCCCCCCCGCCAGGCGGTGAATGATTTCCCCGACCAACACGAAGTTCAGATCGCTGTAGACAACCCGCGAGCCGGCGGGCGTTCGCGGGGTCTCCGCCAGTACGGTGCGGAGCAGCGCAGTCCCATCCGGAAGGGCCTTGAGCTCCGGGACCGGCAGGTCCCCCCGCAGCCCCGAGGTGTGGGTCAGTAGCATGCGGACGGTGATGGCGGCGGTGCCTTTTCCACTGAACTCGGGCAGGTACGTAGCGACCGGAACGTCGAGTTTGAGCTTGCCCCGGTCCACCAGGATCATGGCCGCCGTCGTGGTCGCCACCGCCTTGGTGAGCGACGCGAGATCGAAGAGCGTGGAATCCGGTCGATCCACCGGCGCATTCGGCGACCAGGTCAGATGCCCGTAGCCCTTTTCATAGAGGATCCTGTCGCGGCCACCGATGACCACCACGGCCCCGGGATAGGCGCCCTGCCTGATCCCCGACATCACGATGGAATCGTATTGGCTCGCCGAAGATTGACTGGCGAGTATCACGGCGAAGAGAAGAATCACTAGGCCCAGATTCCGGGGATGGAGCGGGCGCAGGAAGGACAGCGGCCGTCGGGACCGACGCGCTGCACCTGGATCGTGTACCCACGCCGCTCGATCAAGAGGTCTCCGCAATCCGGACAGTAGGTGTTCTCCCAGCGCCCGACGGCTCCGGGCCGGTTGCCGGCATACACGAACCGGAGACCCGCGGCCGTACCGATCTCGCAGGCTTCGATCAGCGATTCGGTGGGCGTCGCAGTGGGGTCGGTCATCCGGTAATCCGGGTGAAAGGCCGTCACGTGCCACGGAATGTCAGGAGAGACCGACGCGATGAGCTCCGCCGCACGGGTCAGCTGGGGCCGGTCGTCGTTGAACCCGGGCACGATCAGGGTGACCACTTCCACCCAGAAGCCCCGTGCCTTCGCCGCTCCGATGGTCTCGGTCACGTGGTCCAGGACGCCGCCCAGCTCCCGGTACCGCGCCGCATCCATGGCCTTGAGGTCCACTTTGTAGCAATCGGTCCAGGGGCGAAGGAAGTCGAGCGCCTCAGGCGTCGCATTGCCATTGGAGATAAAGGCCGTCCGGAGGCCCCGAGCCCGGGCCAGCCGGAAGACCTCCACCGCCCACTCCGCCGTGATCAACGGTTCGTTGTACGACGAGCCCACCACGCGCGCGCCGTGCCGGAGCGCGAGCCCCACCAGCGCCTCCGCGCTCACGGCGGTGGGGGGCACGCCGGCCGTGGGGTCCCGCAGGGCCTGGGACGTCAGCCAGTTCTGGCAATAGCCGCAGTGAAAGTCACACCCCAGCATGCCGAAGGTCAGGGTGTCAGAGCCGGGAAGACAATGGAAGAACGGTTTTTTCTCCGTGGGATCGCATTGCAGGGCGGCGACGTACCCCGTGGGCACGCGCAGCTCCCCATCCCGGTTGAACCTGACTTTGCAGATCCCCCGACGGCCGGGCCGCACGAGACAGCGGTGCCCGCAGGCGACGCAGCGCACCGCTCCGTCCGCCTCCGGGAGCGCGAGCGTGGCGGGTGTGGTCCGGCGGTCGAGGCTGTCGGCGAGGGTTGGACCCGGATCGGTTGACGATCCCGTCAAAAGCGGGAGGGGTCCGCGGCTCACCGGATGCTCCCCGGGTTCAGCTCGTACAACAGCTGCGCGGTACGTTCGTCCCGCAGGGAGAGGTCCCGCGCCATCGTGTGCCCGAACATGACGTCG
>DATBBZ010000095.1:0-4242 GCA_036270745.1 Gemmatimonadales bacterium
GTGCGGGAGATGAAGCACTGCACCCCGGCCACCTTGCCGTCCGAGAACTGGTAGTAGGGAATGTCCTTCACTTTGATGTTCGCGAGCGGCGTGAGGAGGGCTTCGGCGCGCGGACCCTGGATGGCGAGCAGCCCGACGTCATCCGAGATGTTCCGGAGCCGGACGTTGGCCCCGCCCTTTTGATCGAGGATGTGGTTCCAGTCCTTGTCGATGTTCGAGGCGTTGACGACCATCATCAACTTGTCCTCGAACCGGTACACCAGGCAGTCGTCGACGAAGGTGCCCTGGTCCGTCAAGATGGCCGAATACTGCGCCTGGCCGGTGGCGAGGGCGCCGACGTCGTTGCACGTGACCTTCTGCACGAACGCGTTCCGGTCGGGGCCGGTGACCTCGAACTCGCCCATATGAGACACGTCGAAGATCCCCACATCGGACCGCACCGCCTTGTGCTCGGCGCCGATACCGGCGGGATAGGTGACCGGCATCTCGTAGCCGCCGAAGGCCACCATCTTGGCGCCAAGGGCGACGTGGACGTCGTGGAGGGGCGTGCGCTTCAAGGGGGGGGGCGTATCGGTCATGTCATTCCTCAGAGATTCAGCGTGAACCCATCAGTGTCGCGAGCAGCGCCTTCTGGACGTGCAACCGGTTCTCCGCCTCGTCCCAGACGCGGGACTGAGGGCCTTCGATCACGTCGGCGGTGACCTCCTCGCCGCGGTGCGCGGGGAGGCAGTGCAGGAAAATGGCCTTCGGGTCCGCCTGTTTCATGAGGGCCTTGTCCACCGTGTAGCCGCGGAAGGCGTTCTTCCGGCTCTCGGCCTCCCCTTCCTGGCCCATCGACGCCCAGACGTCGGTATTCACCACGTGGGCGCCCGTCACCGCTTCCTCGGGAGATTCCGTGACCAGCACTTTGGTCCTGGCCTTGGCGGCTTCGAGCTTGGTGTGGTTGGGCTCGAAGCCTTCGGGACACGCGAGCCGGAACTCGAAGCCGAGCACCTGCGCCGCCTCGAGCCAGCTGTTGGCCATGTTGTTGCCGTCCCCGATCCAGGCGATCCGCTTCCCTTCCCAGCTCCCCAGCGACTCTCTCACCGTGAAGAGGTCCGCCAGGACCTGGCACGGATGCGACAGGTCGGTCAGACCGTTGATCACCGGGATGGTCGCGAACTTCGCCAGCTCCTCGACTTCGCCGTGGTCGAATGTCCGGATCATGATCCCATTCACATAACGCGAGAGCACCCGCGCGGTGTCGGGAATGGGCTCGCCGCGGCCGATCTGGATGTCCCGGGAGGAGAGGAAAAGCGCCTGGCCGCCAAGCTGGTACGCGCCCACCTCAAAGGAGACCCGGGTGCGGGTCGAGGACTTGGCGAAGATCATGGCCAGGGTCTGGCCGGCCAGCGGGGTCTCCCGGTACTGGCCCGACTTCATCCGGGCCGCGAGGTCGAAAAGCTTCGAGATCTCGTCCTTCGAGAAGTCCGTGATAGCCAGGAAATCGCGCTTGGGCATTGGGTCCCTAGGACAGGTCAAAATGACAGTTTGGTCCTGCGGATTTTACATAGACCGGAGAGGCCAGACAAGCGCTTACAGGATATAGCGCCGGAGGTCCTCGTCGTCGACGATCTTCTCGAGCCGTTCACGGACGGCTTTGGCGTCGAAAACGATCTTCTTGGAGTAGTCGGGCAGCTCGAAGAGCACATCCTCGAGCAGGGTGGTGAGCACGGTGTGGAGCCGGCGCGCGCCGATGTTCTCCATCCGCTCATTCACCCGCGCCGCGATCCGCGCGATCTCGGCCACCCCATCGGCCGTGAACTCGAGCGTCGCGCCTTCGACGGCGCAGAGTGCCGCGTACTGCTTGGTCAGCGCGTTCTCGGGCTCCGTCATGATCCGGATGAAGTCGGCCTCAGTGAGCGAGGTCAGCTCCACCCGCACCGGGAAGCGCCCCTGCAACTCGGGGATCAGGTCTGACGGCTTGGAAACGTGAAAGGCGCCGGCCGCAATGAACAGGATGTGGTCGGTGCGGACGTAGCCGTACCGGGTCTGCACCGTCGAGCCTTCGACGATCGGCAACAAGTCGCGCTGGACGCCCTCCCGGGACACGTCGGGCCCGGTGGTATTCCGCTCCCCCGCGATCTTGTCGATTTCGTCGATGAAGATGACGCCATGGTTCTCGACGCGGTCCAGCGCCTCGTTCACCACGTCGTCCATGTCGACCAGCTTCTTCAGCTCTTCGTCGATCAGGACCCGTCGCGCCTCGTGCAGGTGCACCACCCGCCGTTTCTTCCGCTTGGGCAGCATGTCCTGCAGCATCTCGGTGAGGTTGACCTCCGCCCCTTCCATCTGGGGCGGCTGCATCAGGTCGAGACCCGGGTAGCTCTGCTGCTGGACCTCGATCTCGACGTCCCGCTCCTCCAGGGTCCCTTCCTTCAGCTGCTGGCGCAGCTTTTCGCGCGTACGCCGGCGCCGCTCTTCGTTCTCCGCGTTGGCGGGCGCGGTCTTGGGCGTCACGTCCCCCTTGGACGACACCACGAACAGGGGCCGGGTCGCGTCCGTCCCGGTGGGCTGCGGCGCGGCGGGCGCCGGAGACGGATCGATCGGCGGCAGCAACAAGTCGAGCAACCGTTCCTCGGCCCGCTGTTCCGCGATGGGAAACAGTTCATCCTCCCGCTCGGTACGCACCATGTTGATCGAGGCGTCCACCAGCTCGCGCACCATCGACTCGACGTCCCGGCCGACGTACCCCACTTCGGTGAACTTCGACGCCTCCACCTTGAGGAAGGGCGCGCCGGCGAGGCGCGAGAGCCGCCGGGCGATCTCCGTCTTTCCGACGCCCGTCGGCCCGATCATGATGATGTTGTTGGGGAGGATCTCGTCCCGGATATCCTCGGACGCCTGGGCGCGCCGCCAGCGGTTCCGGATGGCGATGGCCACCGCCTTCTTGGCCGCCCCCTGGCCCACGATGTACCGGTCCAGCTCCGCCACGATCTTCTTGGGCGGAAGCTCTTCGAGCCAGGGTGCCTGGTCGGCCTCCGGCACGGGTCCGGGGGACGGGGGCGGGGTGCGGTCTGGGTCGGCCATCAGAGCTCGACCACCGTGAGGTGGGTATTTGTATAAATGCAGATGTCGGCCGCGATGTGGAGCGCGCGCTCCACGATCTCTTTGGCGGACATCTTCGAACCGGCCAGGAGGGCACGCGCCGCGGCGAGCGCGTAAGGGCCACCGGAGCCGATGGCCAGCACGCCATCATCGGGCTCGATCAGCTCCCCGGAGCCCGACAACACGAAGCCATTGTCCTTGTCGGCCACGACCAGCAGGGCCTCGAGCCGGCGCAGCACCCGGTCCGAACGCCAGTCCTTCGCCAGCTCCACGGCCGCGCGGGACAGATTCCCCGGGTAGCGCTCGAGCTTTTCCTCGAACTTCTCGAACAACGTGAACGAGTCGGCGGCGGACCCCGCAAACCCGGCGAGGATCTTCCCGCCCTTCAGGGCCCGGACCTTTACCGCGTTCCCCTTCATTACCGTATCGCCCACCGTGACCTGGCCGTCGCCCCCCATGGCGACTTTGCCCTCCCGGCGGACGCAGAGAATAGTCGTGCTGTAGATGGTCGGCAGTGCCACGCGTGTCCTTTAGGCCCGGGGATGCGCCTGGTGATAGACCTTCTTCAACCGTTCGACCGACGTATGAGTATACACCTGCGTGGTGGAGAGCGAAGCGTGGCCCAGAAGTTCCTGCACGGCGCGGAGATCGGCCCCGGCGTCCAGGAGGTGCGTGGCGAAGGTGTGACGCAGCGAATGCACGTGCAGCTCCCGCCCGCGGGAGAGCGCCGAGAACAGGTTCTTGATCGCGAGCTGAACCCCGCGGGGCGTGATGCGTTTGCCGCGCTGGTTGAGGAACAACGCCCTCCCATTCCCCCCCGCCCCCACGTCTCCCCGCAGTTTGGCCTCCCGTTGGAGCGTGTAGGTCCGCAACGCCGTCACCGCGTGCTTACCGACCGGAATGATCCGTTCCTTTTTCCCCTTGCCCCGGACCTTCACCTGATCGGACACGAGATCCACGTCGTCCGGGTTGAGTCCCGCCAGCTCCGACAGCCGCATGCCCGTCGAATAGAACAGCTCGAGCATCGCGAGGTCCCGGATCTCCCCGAACCCTCCCTCGGCCGCCCGTCGCTCGGCCTCGGCAAACACCAGCTCCACCTCGGACTTGTCCAAATAGGTCGGCAGGATCCGCTTCTGTTTGGGAGTCCGCGCGGCC
>DATBBZ010000096.1:0-10954 GCA_036270745.1 Gemmatimonadales bacterium
CTACATCAGATGGTGGGCGGGGCCTCGTGGATCCTGCTGCTCTTCCTAGCGGGATCGGGGATCGTGATCCACTGGAATGGGGAGGCGCAGCGTTTGATGGAGAAGCTCACCGGAGCTCCCCCGGCCCCGGCGTTCCCCCGCTCGATCCCCGACTGTCAGGGTAAGCCCGCCCTCGGCGTGGACTCTCTGCTCACGGCCGCCCGAGCCGCGGCGCCCGGCGCGCACGCGACCGTCATCCAGGCCGCCTACGACGCCACGCGCCCGGTGCGCGTGATCCTCAAGTATCCCGAGGATCAGACGCCCGCGGGCCGGACGCTGGTGTTCCTCGCGGCCTGCACCGCGCGTCCGGTACTGGTCATTTCGTCGCGAACCCAGCCCGCGGCGTACCGATGGATCCGGATGTGGAATCGGGAGATACACACGGGCGAGGTCTGGGGCTGGCCCACGCGGATCGTGGCGGTCCTGGCGAGTCTCACGCTTCCCCTGATGGCGGTCACCGGCCCCATTCTTTGGTGGAGCCAGCGGAAGAAGACCGCGAGTTAGATCACCCCCGCAGCTGTTTCGCCGCGGCGACCAGGTTGGTCAGCGACGCCATCGTTTCCGGCCAGCCCCGGGTCTTCAGGCCGCAGTCAGGGTTAACCCAGACTTGCCGCTCATCCAGCACCTCGCGGGCCGCCCGCAACAACTTGACCATCTCCTCCACCGACGGCACGCGCGGCGAGTGAATGTCGTAGACGCCGGGACCGATCTCGTTCGGGTACTTGAACTCCCGGAACGCTCGAAGGAGCTCCGATCCGGAGCGGGCGTTCTCAATGGAGATGACGTCCGCGTCCATGTCGGCGATCACGCGCACCACTTCGTTGAACTCACTGTAGCACATATGGGTGTGGATCTGGGTCGCGTCCGCCACGCCGCTGGTCGCCAGCCGGAAGGCCCGCACCGCCCAGCCGAGATACGCCCCCTGCTCGGCGCGTTTCAACGGCAGGCCCTCGCGCAGCGCGGGCTCGTCGATCTGGATCACGCGGATGCCGGCCTTTTCGAGATCGCGCACTTCATCCCGGATCACGAGGGCGATCTGCAGCGCCGTGTCGGACCGGGGCTGATCGTTCCGGACGAACGACCACTGGAGAATCGTGACCGGCCCCGTCAGCATGCCCTTCACCGGCTTCTGGGTCTGCGACTGGGCGTACGCGCTCCACCGCACCGTCATTGCCGCGGGCCGCTCGACGTCCCCGTAGATGATCGGCGGCTTCACGTAGCGGGACCCGTACGACTGCACCCAGCCGTGCTCCGTGAACGCGAACCCATCCAGCTGCTCCCCGAAGTATTCCACCATGTCGTTCCGCTCGAACTCGCCGTGGACCAGCACGTCGAGTCCCAGATCTTCCTGGATCTTGAGGGTCCGATTGATCTCGCCTTCTACGAACCGGTCGTACTCGAGGGTCGTCCAGGTCCCGTCGTGCAGCTTCTTCCGCGCGTTGCGGACCTCGGCCGTCTGCGGGAACGAGCCGATCGTGGTCGTGGGGAACGCCGGGAGCTGTACCTGCCGCGCCCGGCGCATGCCGAAAGCGGACAATCGCCGTTCATCCGCGGGTTTCACCGCTGTCACCCGCGCTCGCACCGTCTCGCGGTGAATCCTGGGGCTCGTCCGCCGCGATTCTGCCGCCCTCCGGCTGTCGGCCAGCGCGGTCGCCACCGAGGCGCGTCCGTCATTCACCGCTTTGGTGAGCGTCGCGACCTCCGCGAGCTTCTGCTTCGTGAAGGCGAGCCACTGCTTGAGCTCTGGATCCAGCCGCTGCTCAAGTTCGAGATCCTGCGGCACGTGCAGCAACGAGCACGATGGCGCCACCCAGAGCGATGCCGCGCCCACGCGGTCGCGGATCCGCTCCAGCGTCGACAGCTGCACCTCGAGGTCGCTCCGCCAGATGTTCCGCCCCTCCACCACCCCGGCCGAGAGGACCCGGCCGGCGGGCCATTTCTCCAGGACCCGGTCCAAGTCGCCGCCGCCGCGCACGAGATCCAGATGCACGCCCGCCACGGGCAGTGCGTGGGCCGTCGCGGCGTTGTCCGCCAGACCGGCGAAGTACGTCGTGAGAAGGAGATTTATGCCGGGCGCTTCCTTCGCGAGGTACCCATAAGCCCGCGCGAACGCCTTGAGCTCGGCCTCCGTGCGGTCGAGCGCCAGCGTAGGCTCGTCCATCTGCACCCACTCCGCCCCGCCGCTCTTCAGCTGCCGCAGCACCTCCGCATACACCGGCAGCAGCGCGTCGAGGTGACCCAGGCGATCCCCCATCCCCGTGGTCTTGGACAGGAGCAGGAAGGTGACAGGTCCGATGAGTACCGGCTTCGCATTGATGCCCAGGGCGCGGGCCTCACGCAGCTCGTCCATCGGTTTGGTGGAGGAGAGCGCGACGCGCTGACCTGCCGCCAGCTCGGGGACCAGGTAGTGGTAGTTCGTGTCGAACCACTTCGTCATCTCCATCGCCACCACGTCGCGGCCCTTGCCCTGACTGCCCCGGGCCATCGCGAAGTAGGTGTCCAAATCCACGAGCGAACCTGCCCGGAGCGCGTAGCGCGGCGGCACCGCACCGACCAGCGCGCAGGTGTCCAGCATCCGGTCGTACAGGGAAAAGTCGTTGACGGGGATCAGCTCGATGCCGGCGTCCCGCTGCATGGTCCAGTGCCGGGCGCGAAGGGACTTCGCGGTTTCGAGCAAATCCCGAGCGGGAAGCTTGCCCGCCCAGTAGCCCTCGGTCGCTCGCTTCAACTCGCGAGCGGCGCCCAGGGACGGAAAGCCGAGGTTGTGTGCGCGTGCCATAGGGCCGGGAATCTAATCGTATATTTGGCGTGGATATGTTCTTACCGGCCGTCCTCTTCCTTCATTCGCTCTGCCCCCACGATTCCGCCGCCCGAGCGGCTCTCGAGCGGGGGGCGCGCGCCTACCGGGCCGACCAGGCGCAGGTGGCGGCGCGAGCCTATGCGGTGGCCGACTCCCTCTGCCCCGGCATCCGGGGGGCGAAGACCGGGTTGGGGTTCGCGCTCTTGCGGCTGGGTCGATTGGCAGACGCCGGCGCCAGCTTCCGCAGTGCCGAAACCGCCGACGCGATGGACGCGGACGCCGCGTACGGACTGGGGATGGTCTCCCGCCGTCTGGGGCACCACGACGAGGCCGTGACCGCGTTCCGGCGGGCCCTGAAGATCGTGCCCGGTTACGCAGACGCGCTGTCCGAGCTCCTCGCCCTCGGCGTCGCACCTCCCCTTCCCGCGGTGGAGCGCCCCGCCTCCCCCCAAGTGCCGGCGCGCACCTCAGGGGAGCGATTCGAGATCCAGACTCCCGCCGGGTGGAGCCCGTTCTACCTGCGTGGCATCAACCTCGGCGCCGCGTTGCCGGGGAAATTCCCGACCGAGTTTCCGCAGGTGGAGTCCACGTACACACGGTGGCTGTCATTGATGGCGGCGGCGCACGCGAACGTCGTCCGCGTCTATACGGTGCACCCGCCGGTCTTTTACCGGGCGCTCAAGGATTGGAACCTCGCGCACCCGGACCAGGTGCTCTGGCTGCTGCAGGGTGTGTGGGCCGAACCGCCGCCGCGGAGTGACTATGACAATCCCACCTGGCGCGCGGACTTTCTGGCCGAGATGCGCCGGGTGGTGGACCTCGTTCACGGGCACGCCCTCATTGGTGCGCGTCCCGGACATGCGTTCGGCCACTACGACGCGGACGTCTCCGCGCACACGCTCGCATACCTCGTCGGCCGCGAATGGGAGCCCTCCACCATCGTCGCGTTCGATGCTCTGCACCCAGGAGACACGACGTTCGCGGGGCGCTTCCTCACCCTGCCCCATGGCACGCCGGCAGATCGCTGGATGGCGGCACAGTGCGACTCGATGCTGGGGCTCGAGTGGGATCTCTACCACGCCTCCCGGCCGATCGCGTATACCAACTGGCCGACGCTCGATCCCCTCCACCACCCGACCGAAGCCACCGCCGCGGAGGAAGTGGCGCTGCGGCGCGCGCGCGGGACACCGGCGAATCCAGGCTTGAAGGAGTACGACAACGACGCCGTGGCCCTCGATGCC
This sequence comes from Gemmatimonadales bacterium, assembly GCA_036270745.1. Taxonomy (GTDB): domain Bacteria; phylum Gemmatimonadota; class Gemmatimonadetes; order Gemmatimonadales; family GWC2-71-9; genus 40CM-2-70-7. The sequence continues at coordinate 4,081 of DATBBZ010000096.1, forward strand.
GCCCTCGTGCAGCGGACGGCGGCGAACCTCGGCGGGTGGTACGTCTCGTACCACGCGTACCCCTACTATCCCGACTTCATGAACCAGGATCCGGAGTACGGGAAGGCCCGTTCTTCGTTCGGTCCCTCTCACTACTTCGGGTATCTGCTGGACCTGAAGGCGCATTACCCGGGGATGCCCGTCGTCATCGCCGAGTACGGCGTGCCGTCGTCGCGCGGGGACGCGCACCGGCAACCCGAAGGCATGGATCATGGGGGGCACGACGAACAAGCGCAGGCGAAATACGACGTCCGCCTCACCACCGAGATTAAAGAGGCGGGACTCGCCGGCGGGGTGCTCTTCTCCTGGATCGACGAGTGGTTCAAGCACAATTGGCCGGTGATCGACCTGGAGACGCCCGCGGAGCGGAGCAGGCTGTGGCACAACGCGATGGATGCGGAGCAGAACTACGGACTGCTGGGAGAGTACGCCGGCGACACCGCGAGTCTGCCGGTCCTGGGCGGCGACCCCGGCAAGTGGCGCGCGCTGGAGTCGCTGGCTCGCGACGACGCCATCAACCTCCGGGTCGGATCGGATGCCGCGTACCTCTATCTGGCCATCGAGGGACCGCCTCCCGACAGCGCGCGCTACGTGCTGGGGGTCGACACGTATGGGCGAAACCGGGGTCAGTTCCTGCTCCCCGGCCTCAAGACTCCTGACTCGATCGGGTATGAGTTCGCGCTGACCCTGGCGGACAGCGCCGGCCGGATGTGGGTGGCGCCCTGGTACAGTCCTTACCTCGTGCCCAACCCGGGGATGGGGCCGACGGCCCTCGACGCTTTCTATCAGTATGGTGCCCGGGTGACGGAAACGAGCCGTACGGGCGTGTGGGATTCCATGTGGGTGACGTCCAATCGCTGGCGCATCGGCCGGGATGGACAGACCTTCTCCGCGGCGGGGACCGACCGGGGCCGGCTCCGGCTCGGCACCGAGGCCGCCTCCACACTTTCCGACTGGTACGTGGACCGGAACGAGGGGCTGATCGAGGTCCGCATTCCCTGGGGGCTCCTGAACGTGACCGATCCCAGCTCCCGACGAGTCCTCACCCGCATCTCGACGCACTTGGGCTTCGAGACCGACACGACCAGCGGATTCCGGTTCGGCCTGGCCCGGCTGAGTGCGTCGGGTGAGGCTGACCACCTGGCGCCCGGGACCGCGTACCGGTGGCCAGCATGGGAGGTGCCGGTGTCGCACGAGCGGCTCAAGGCCGCATACTTTGCCATCCGCGATCTCTGGAGCACATGGTGAAACGGGTTCTCGGATTCGTCGTCGTCGCCCTGCTCGCCGCGGCCCCCGCTCCGGCGGCGGGGCAGATCCTGCGCGCGGATTCGGCCTTCGTCGCCGGCGACTTCGCGCAGGCGCGGGCCCTGTACGAACAGGTACTCGGAACCGACTCGCTCAACGAACGGGCCCTCTGGCGTCTCGCCCTCCTGGACAGCTGGGATAACCACGTCGATCGCTCCCTCCAGCGCTTCGCGCGCGCCCGCCAGCTCGATCCTGCCAACACCGATCTGATGGTCGCGCACGCCCGGGTCCTGTCCTGGGCCGGACGCACGGCCGACGCCGTGGCCCTCTATGACACCGCGCTCACCCGGGACTCGAGCCGCGTCGATGCGCTCACCGGCCGGGCGCAGAGCGTCGCGTGGGCGGGGGACCTGGACCGCGCCGAAGGGCTTTGGCGCTCGGCACTGGGGGCACATCCGGATGACGCCACGCTCCTCGTGGGGCTGGCGCAGACGCTCTACTGGAAGGGCGAGCCCGGATTGGCCCGCGCCTATGTGGACCGGGCGCGCGCCGTCGCTCCGAGCGACGCCGGGGCTCGGGACCTCGAAAGGATTCTGCGGGCGGCGGTGCGCCCCGACTTCGGGACGTCCGTCACGGGAGCGGGGGATTCGGACGGCGAGACGTTCTACTGGCAGGACTTGTGGCTCTCGGGTTCCCTGGCCGGGGACGCGCGGGGCACCCTTACGGCCGGGTGGCGCCGCTCGGCGGATGCCGTGCACAGCAGTTCGAGCTATGGCCTCTCGGGACTCGTCGCACTCCCGCTGTCGTCAGGGCTCGGCGCCCGCGGGGGACTGGGTGCCCGGCACTTGAGCTCGGATCGTACTCCGCTGACGGGCCAGCTCGGGCTTTCCTGGCAACCGGCCCCCTTCGCGGCACTCGGCCTGGGCTACTCGCACGCGGCCTTCGACGAGACCGCCACGCTCATCGACTCTGGGCTAACCACCAATAATCTGGATTTCAGCTTCGACGTCGACCCGCAGGCTACGCTTTCCATCTCCGGTGGATCAGGGGCCACCTGGTTCTCAGACGGAAACCGGAGGTTCTACGGACTCCTGGCCGCCCTGGGCGGGCTGGGCCACGGTGTCTCCGTCGGGGCGTTCGGCAGGATCATGGGATATCACGATCTGCGGCCGGGGCTCTACTTCGCACCCGACCGCTTCACCGTGGTCGAGGCCCGGGCGATCTATAATCTCCGGCGGGGGGGTTGGGGCCTGCGGACCGACGGCGGGATCGGCAGTCAGCAGATCAACGCCGTAAGCGGGACCGCCGGACCCTGGCAGTTCGAATGGCACCTCGCCGCGACCCTTTCACGCAGCTGGGATGGCGGCGAGATCACACTCGAGGGTCTCTACACGAACTCCGCGGGATCAAACACGGTGGGCGCCTTCCGCTACCACTCGATCAGCCTCGGATTTCATCAAGGGCTGTAGCCGCCGCCGTCAGGCCCAGCTTTCGCACCAGCGTCGCGGCCTGCGCCACTTCCGCCTTCGACAGTCCCTCCATGGCACGGCGAATGGCCCTCGCGTGTTCGGGGAACATCTTCCCCATGAGCGCCCGCCCGGACGGGGTCAGCACCAGGAGCGTGCCCCGCTTGTCCTTCGGATTGGGCGTGCGCCGGACCAGCTTCTTCCGCACCAGCTTGTCCACGACGTAGGCCGTACTGCCGCTCTGCAGCAGGATGCGGCGCTGGGCCTCGCAGACCGGCAGTGGTCCCTTGTGGTACAGGACCTCGAGGATGCCGAACTCGGTGTCGGCGAGCCCGTGCCGGGTGACGTGGGCCCGGGCGTGCCGCCCCACCGCGTCGAACGCGCGGGCCAGCACGATCCACAGTTCGAGGGCCGCATCGCGGGGCCCTGCTTCAGGTTGTGCCATATGCCTCCACTCCGGGAACCCGCCGGCGGCCCCGGTGGTTCCAAGGAGGACACTCGAAACTAGCTCGAATTCGAGCAATCTCAACTGGAGGCCGTATGTTGTGGACCAATCTGGCGCTGCTCTTTCTCCGGCTCGTGGTCGGAATCCTGTTCGTGGGGCACGGCACGCAGAAAGCCTTCGGCTGGTTCGGCGGAGTCGGGTTCAAGGGCATGACCGGCTGGCTCGCCAGCATGGGCATCAAACCCGCGCCCGTGCACGCCGCCATTGCCGCCACGTTCGAGACGCTCGGCGGACTGCTCCTGATCCTCGGCGTGGAAACCTGGGTCGGTGCTGCCATGATCGTGGCCGTGATGCTGGTCGCGATCAAGACCGTGCATCTCGCCAAGGGCGTCTGGAATACGAACGGCGGGTTTGAGTATCCGTTGACGCTCATTGCCGTGGCGCTCCTGCTCGCGGCCACCGGCCCGGGCGCCTACACCCTGCCGGCCCTGCTCCACTCCTAAGGCGCGGTCTGCTCCGCGCGCGCCGCCCGAGGGGCCAGGATCGCGTAGATCCCCGGCCCCACGGCGGCCAGCGAGAGCCCCACCAGCGCACCCTTGAATCCGGCACCGGCACCCGTCAGCTCCAACAGGACGGCGGTGGCGAGGACGAGCGGTGGGAGCGCCGCCAGGAGCACCAAACCCCAAGTCGACACCGGCACCCGGAACGGACCCCGCAGCGACGGTTCGCGCCGGCGGAGGGCGATCAGCGCTCCGAACTCGAGCACCAGCGCCAGGGTGTACAGCAGCACATCGGCGGCCAGCAGATCTCCGAAGGGGATCAGCGCGCAGATGGAATAGATCACGGCAGAGACGATCACCGCCCGGCGCGGGGTGGCCCGCTCATCGAGCCGGCGCAGCGACGCGGGCAGCAATCGGTCGCGCGCGAGCGCCAGCGGGATGCGTGAGTAGGCGAGCAGCAGGGCGTTGAAGAGCGCGAACGCGCTGATCATCCCCGCGGCGGCGATCCATTGCGCCAGCCACCCACCCACGATGGTCCGCGCGATAGCCGGCCACGCGCCATCGGTCCACGCGTGCCAGTCCGAGACCGCGAGCGTCGGTACCACGGTGACGAGATACACGATGGTGACGAGCGGGACCGCGCGCGCCAGCGCCTTCGGGTAGGTCCGGCCCGACGACTGGATCTCGTCCCCGATGGTGGACGCGTTATCCCAGCCCGAGTAGTTCCAGATCCCCTGACTGATCCCAACACCCAGCGCGCCGAGGAAGGTGGTCCCCTCCGCGTGGAAGGGTGTCAGCGTGAGATGGGCGGCTGGGTCCCCCAGCCACCTCGCCGCCGCGAATGCCGCCAGCACTCCGAATGGCGCAACCACCAGGGCCACGAATCCCGTCGAGGCCACGCCCACCGTCCGCGTTCCCCGGAGGTTCAGTCCCGTCGCAATCCAGATCACCGCGAGCGCGGCGATCCAACCCTCCAGCGGAGTCAGCCCGGGAATGAAGTAGTGGAGGTACTGGCGAAAGAGCACCGGGTACAGCGCCATGTCCACCAGCGAATAGGCCCAGGAGAGCCAGCCGTTCCAGAATCCCCAGAAGGGACCGAAGGCCCGCTTGACCCAGACGTAGTAGCCGCCCTCCGCCGGGAGCATGGACGCCAGCTCGCCGATCAGGAGAGCTTCGGGGATCGTGTAGAGGATGGGAATGACGAGCAGCAGGAGGAGGGCGAGTCCCGGTCCCACCGGCCCCACCATCCCCTCCAGGCCGAAGGGACCTCCCGAGACGCAGAAGAACATCACGGCCACGAGCCCCATAAGCTGGAGCTGGCGTGGCCGCTCTCCCTTCCCCACAGGAAGCGCCGTCACATCTTCAGGTGGTCATCGTGGTCCTCGCCGCCCCAGATGACCTTGGGGTCGTTACTCGAAAACGCGTTCACGTGCACCATCCACCCGAATATCCGCGGGAAGAACCGACCGCCGACGCTGTCACAGGCCGCCTGCGTCACGATGGGTCCCAGTGGTCCGAACACGGGCTTGCCGCCGGTCGAGTCCTGCCAGCGGGCGGGCCGGTCGCGGGGAGGTAGGCACCAGTTCACGTGCTCGTGCCAGTGCGTGATGCTGAGCGGCACGCGCCGGTTCAGCTCGTTGAGTGACGCCCCCGGTGACTCGGTATACATGACCCCGACCAGGATCATCCCCGCCCCACCCGAGTCTTCCTTATAGAGGAGAGACGTGGGGGAGGCGGGATCGAAGGAAAACCGCGCGGTCACCGCGTGCCGCCAATTGGTGAAGTGATAGACCTTTTGGTGCTTCACGTTCGGCAGGAATTCCTTGAACCCATCCGCCAGGGCCGCCCGGACATCCCGGTACCTGCCGAGGCTCGACCGGACTTGATCCACGATTGCTTGGGCGCGGGCGGAGTCTCCGGCTGCCAGCGGCCAGGCGGGCGTCATGGCCATATGCGGGTCGGCGCTCATGCCGGCCATGTTGGCCATCTCGCCATCCGCCGCCGCAGCCGTCGTCGTGTCGGTCGTGTCGGGAACGGCCGCCGTGCGGCTCGCCGGAGTCCGGCAGGCAGCCACCCAAATCAGAAAAAGCGGAAGAGTTCTGCCCATGGCAAGCCCTATCGGACGATCGCCGCAGGCACGTTCTGCGCCGCCACCGCCTGATTGAATGCCGGGATGTCCGTCGTCACGGTGGCCTTCAGTTTGTCGAGCTGTGCCTGGAGCAATCCCGACACCAGGTCGAACACTTGATACGACTGCTCCGTCGGTGCGGCATCGGCGCTCCCCACAACGCCGGCGACCCCCGCGATCCGGTTGTTCAGCCGGATGGGATAGTTCAACGGGTCCTCACCCGATTGGTTCTGCGTCTGGTAGATCGCCTTCTCGATCTCACCGAGCCGGGTCTTCAAGGAGTCGGCGCGCGAATCGATGGCGGCGGCCCCCGTCTGGCCTTTGGCCCGCGCCTCCACGCCATCCAGCTGGCTGACGATGTCGCGGATCTGTTTGACCGCGTCATCGGCCAGGGACATCCGGTCGCGAATCCGGATCAGGAGATCGAATTCCTTCTGGAGGTCGGCGGTCGTGACGTTCACCCGGGGGTCTTCCTTTACCGCGAAGCTCTTCGTGGCGGTCCACCCCCTGGTCGAGATCCTGACTGCATAAGTCCCGGGGACCGCGACCGGTCCGTTGGTTCCTCCGCCCCACAGAATCATGCCCTTGAACCGGTGCGCACCGGGATAGCGCAGGTCCCAGGCCGCGTGATTCATCCCGGCCTTCACCTCGAGCGAGTCCTGCGGGTCGGAGGGGCTCGTGGACCAATGCCGCACCAGCGAGTCATGCGCATCCCGGATCTCGAGCGTCACCACCGAGTCGGGCTTGTCTTTCATATAGAAGTAGATCTGGGCGCCCCGCGGCGCGTTCTGTCCCACGGTCGCCTGCCGCCGTCCCGCCCGGAACCCGCCGGTGCGCCAGGGGTCCGCCGGCTGGTAGAGCACGCGGTCCCCCTGCGGTTCAGTCCCGGCCAGCTCCCGGAGTGGTCCCACGCCGTCAATAATCCAGAACGCCCGCCCGTGCGTGGCCGCGATCAGGTCGTTGTCTTTGATCGTCAGGTCATGTACCGGCACCACCGGCAGGTTCAGCCGCAGCGACTGCCAACTCGCCCCGTCGTTGAACGAGACGTAAG